>NZ_JAKSXU010000134.1:0-738 GCF_022829325.1 Methylobacterium sp. J-092
CCAGAACAGGGTCGAGACGATCACCGCAAACGGCGAGAGCCCGGTGGAGTGGCCGTAAAGCAGCGGTTCGATCACCTGCCCGAAGATCGGCTCGGCGATCAGGAACAGGGCCGCTGTGGCGATGACCATCGACCAGCCCGGATCGACGGCGGCGGCGAGGGCCACCGGCAGGATGCCTGAGATGAAGGCGCCGATGTAGGGCACGAAGCGCATCAGCGCCGAGAACACCCCCCATAGGAGGGGGTTGGGCACGCCGATGAACCAAAGGCCGACACCAACGATGACGCCGAACGCGGCGTTCATGCCGAGCTGGGCGAGGAAGTAGGTGCCGAGGCGACCGGCGGCGTCGTCCATGGCGACGGTCGTGCGATGCAGGTCGCTCGATCCGAACAGGCGGATCATGCGGTTGCGCAGGTCCTCGCGCTGCAGGAGCAGGAACACCACGACGACCAGCACGATGCCGACCGTGGTCAGCGGCGGCCGGTCGCCGAGCAGGCTGTCGAGGAACTCAAGGCTGTCGACGTGGCGGCCGAGCACGACGAGGCAGACGGTGAACGGTGTCGCCAGGATCAGGCCGATGGGCCCCCATAAGAAACGCCAGAACAGGGTCGAGACGATCACCGCAAACGGCGAGAGCCCGGTGGAGTGGCCGTAAAGCAGCGGTTCGATCACCTGCCCGAAGATCGGCTCGGCGATCAGGAACAGGGCCGCTGTGGCGATGACCATCGACCAGCCCGG
>NZ_JAKSXU010000135.1:0-282 GCF_022829325.1 Methylobacterium sp. J-092
CAAAGATCCTCAGGCGCCAGCGGAACAGCAGTCCTCTGGCCCTTCCAGAATGGACCTTGTCGAGCCCGCCAAGTGAGTTCCGGCAAGAATATACGATTACCGGGGGCATTAACGTAACGCCCTCGCCAATCAGCGGCTGACCTCACGCCGCGCTCGCGGCCGCGTGCGCCGCGTCCCACTCCCGCAGGGCGCGGGCGTCGCGGGGCGTGACGTCGGGATAGTCCGGATCGTTGCCGACCTCCGGCGTGACGCGCCAGGATCGCGCGCATTTCCGGCCCTCGG
>NZ_JAKSXU010000137.1:0-2205 GCF_022829325.1 Methylobacterium sp. J-092
TGAACAGATCCGAGAGCACGTCGATGACGTCGGTTGCCTTCAGCTTGCGGGCGACTCGGATCGCTAAGCATTCATGTGTGAACTCATCGACCACGTTGAGCATCCGGATCTTGCGCCCGTCATGCGTGCGCGCCTCGACAAAGTCATACGACCACACGTGATTGGGGTGTTCCGGGCGAAGACGGACGCAGGAGCCGTCGTTGTCCCAGATCCGCCCTCGCTTGGGCTGTTTGGCTGTGACCTTCAGCCCCTCACGTCGCCAAATGCGCTCGACACGCTTGTCGTTGACGAACCATCCGGCCGCCTTCAGCAACGCACTGATCTTGCGGTAGCCGTAGCGCCCGTACTTCTCGGCCAACGCCACGAGATCGGCTGTCAGCGCCTCTTCATCATCGCGGCCCCGCGGCACCTTGCGCTGTGTCGAGCGATGCTGTCCGAGCGCCCGACAAGCGCGACGCTCGGAGACGGTCATCGTCCGCATGATGTGCTCGACACAGACGCGTCGGCGCGCGGGGCTCGAGACGTCTTCCCCGGGACGCCTCCTGCAAGATCAGCTTGTCGAGGGTGAGATCCGCAATCGCCTTTCGCAGCCGAGCATTCTCGGTCTCCAGATCCTTCATCCGTCGAACCTGATCCGACTTCAGTCCACCAAACTCACGCCGCCACCGGTAGTATGTCACTGAGCTCACGCCGAGCGCGCGGATTGCATCTGAAACGCTCTGGCCCTGTGAGATCAGCACATCCGCCTGCCGTAGCTTGGCGACAATCTCCTCAGGCTTCGGGTGCTTTGCCATCTTGTCCGTCCTCCAGGCTAAAAGCCATATCAAAGGGCGGACCACTTCAATGGGGGCGGACCAAGTCATTCTCGGAAGTTTGAGACCGATTGATCACAAGCGCCGTGAAAGAATGAAGGCTCAGCTATGAATGCCATCATGGCTATCGACGGCACGCGGGGCGGACGCCTTCCGGTGAAGCCGGCCTACGGCTCGCCGTGCAACGGCTGCGGGTTCTGCTGCGCGGCGGAGCCGTGCGCCGTCGCGCGACAGTACATCCCCAACCATCCGGTCGAGGGGCCATGCCGCGCGATGGAGTTCGAGGCTGATCGGTTCGTCTGTGGCATGATCCGTAGGCCAGGCCACTACATGCGGCTTCCGCACGATTGGGCCGAAGAGGTGATAGGCGCCATGATCGCGGATGCCCTCGGCGCGGGGAGGGGGTGCGATGCAGAACTCTGAAACGCAGACGCTTCCCATCGGGTTTTCTGACGAACCCCAGTACTTCCTCCCCGCCGACGCCCTTGCCCTGGTGCGGGACTATCAGCGCGCCTCAAAGGCGAAGGCCACGGTTCGTGCCTACAAGTCGGATTGGGCGGCGTTCACAGCTTGGTGCGCTGGGCACGGCGTGTCCTCGCTACCGGCGGCGCCCGAAACAGTAGCCGCGTTCCTCTCGCACGAGGCAGCAGCCGGACGGGCCTCGTCCACGATCGGCCGGCGGCTCGCGGCCATCGCCTACGCGCACAAGCTCGCCGGCCACCCGGACCCCGGCGCGCACGAAACGGTGCACGCGGTCATCAAGGGCATTCGACGCCGGCCGGATATGGAGATCCGTCAGAAGACTGCTGCAACCGCCGAGGTGCTAGCAGCCATGCTCTCGCACGCCCCGCCTGGGCTCGCCGGCAAGCGGGACCGTGCATTGCTCGGCCTTGGGTTCGCAGGTGCTTTCCGCCGGTCAGAGCTGTCCGCGCTGCGGGTCTCAGACCTGACCGACCATGCGGATGGCCTGCGGGTGCTGATCCGGCGATCGAAAACCGATCAGGAGGGCAGGGGGACCGAAAAGGCGATCCCGCACGGTCGGCACGTCCGACCGGTTGCCTTGGTCCGGGAATGGCTCGCTGCGGCCGAGATAACGGACGGGCCGGTGTTCCGGCCAGTGTCGCGGTCAGGCCGGATCAGAGCTGAGGCGCTGACGGATCGCAGCATCGGGGACAACGTGAAGCGGTATGCCGGGGCGGCCGGGTTCGATCCGGCAGCGTTCGGTGGGCATTCCCTGCGCGCTGGGTTCGTGACGACGGCGGCCGAGCGTGGGGCCGACCTCGCGCGTATCATGGAGGTGTCGGGGCACCGCGATCCGAGGACGGTACTCGGCTACGTCAGGAGGGCGAACGCCTTCAAGGATCATGCGGGAAGCGGGTTTTTGTGAAGCCTA
>NZ_JAKSXU010000145.1:0-301 GCF_022829325.1 Methylobacterium sp. J-092
GCGAGCCGGACGAGCTGCGGAAGTACCTCGTGCCGCAGAACGCCGCCTTCCCTCCCCCTCCTGCGGGGGAGTGTGGCCCGCGAAGCGGGTCGGGAGAGGGGTGCGCCGCCCCCGGAAATGTCGCGCCCCGCCCCCGCCCCCCGCTCACGCGAGGCCCACCCTCCCCCGCGGGGGGGGGAGGGGAAGGTCCACGGCGTGCCGAACTGCGCTTAGCCCCCGGCGGCGCGGCTGCCGTCTGGCACCTGGCACGGAAGAGGGGCGTGTAGGTAACGGGTGTAGGGCCGGGCTGCACGTCTGGGGG
>NZ_JAKSXU010000149.1:0-429 GCF_022829325.1 Methylobacterium sp. J-092
ATGCGTGCTAGTCGCATGAGGGAGCTTCCAGCCCGTCACAGCTTCTTGGATACGGCTGGCAACGATCTTGGCACCCTCTTCGCCCGTATCTGGGAGGATGACAGCAAACTCCTCGCCGCCGATGCGGTATCCGGTATCGCAGAACGGCTGATGACGGCTTCCATTGATCGAGCGATGAGCTTCAAGGCCTCATCGCCCTTCTGATGCCCGTAACGGTCGTTGAACCCCTTGAAGGAGTCTGCATCGAGCAGGATCAGCGATAGAGGCTGTGAGGTTCGCACCGCACGCAACCATTCCCGAGCCAGGACCTCGTCGAAGCGACGACGATTGGACAAGCCGGTCAACCCATCCGTCGTTGCCAGCCGTTCGAGCTCGACGTTCAGGGCGCTCGTAGCAATCTCGGCACATTGCCGCCGATCGAGTTCGCGA
>NZ_JAKSXU010000167.1:0-32756 GCF_022829325.1 Methylobacterium sp. J-092
CAGGCCCCCTTCCGCTCGGATGCCGCGATACCGTTCCCAGCAAGGCAACAAGCGTCCTCGAATCCGCTGATCCTCAAGCTCGAACACGCCTGCGTTCTCGATGAGACCGATAGAGCCGCGCTGTGGGCCCTCTCGACCACAGCCCGGCAGGTCAAAGCCGATCGCGACCTCAGCCGCGAAGGGGATCGCCCCGAGACCGTGCATCTCGTGGTCGAAGGCCTCGCGTATCGCTACAAGATCCTGCCCGACGGCAAGCGCCAGATCCTAGCCTTGTTGCTACCGGGTGATTTCTGCGACCTGCACGTGGCGATCCTGGCGCGGCGCGATCACAGCATCGGTACGCTCACACCGTGCGAGGTGGCCGAGATCCCGCGCACGACGATCGTCGACCTGATCACAACTAGGCCTCATATCGCGCATGCCTTCTGGTGGGCCACCCTCGTCGACGAGGGGATCATGCGCGAGTGGATGGCCAGCATGGGCCAGCGACAAGCGGCCAAGATGGTGGCGCATCTCTTCTGCGAACTGCTGGTCCGCCTGCAGGCTATCGGCCGTGCGACGGCGAGCAGCTACGAGCTGCGGATGACGCAAAGCGAGCTTGCTGACGTGTTCGGGATTACGGTCGTGCATCTCAACCGCACGCTGCGCGATCTGCGCGCCGAAGATCTGATCGTGCTAAAAAGCGGGCGGCTAGACATCCCCGACGTCGCGCGCCTGAAAGCCTTCTGCGGCTTCAACCCGAACTACCTGCACCTGGACCTTCGTTCGCCAGAAGTTTGACCGGTTGCGCCGCGATCGGCGTTGAGGGCGACGACCGACGCACAGGCTTACTCTCGCGGACCGAACAGTCGCACGGTGCCGGCATATGCAACCTCTCCAGCCTCGACAAGGGCCACGACGCGATCCACATCAATGGCCGCGGATGGTAGGCGGAAACGATCTGGCTGCTGCAGCGCCCGCGATCCGACGTACTCTGGATATGACCAGGCGGGAGGCTTCGTCCGCCCCCTCCCGCTCTGCATCCATCTCCAACTCAATCAAGCGATTGAACAGAAGCGCGTCCTGCGTGATGGCTGCTGACGATGCGTCCTCGGAGAGGACAACGATAAGCTTGCGCATAAAGCGGCAAGAAATCGATGGCGACCAGGCTGCCATTGAGATACTCGATATTCGCGCAATGAAATAAATAGCATAATCAGTAATTGTTATAATTCGTTATCATTTGATGATATTATCTCGTCGCGATCGTGCTCAGCTCTGAAGATTGATATTATTTGGGGCATGCCGCGCCATGCAGAGGAGTCTTCCACAAGGTCGAGTGACGTTTCGTGGTCGTGGACAAGCCTTCGTCCACGGCACGCGGATTGTCGTAAAGCTCTGTCCAATCTGCTCGCAGTGGAACGCACCGAAGGCGGCAGAAAATGGTCATTGTGGGTGGTGTACCTACGTTCCCCTACACTCGGATGTGGAAGCGGTCGCCAGGAGGCGACGCAGCAAGTTTTGACTCCGCATAGGTATCCCCTGCCTCGCGGCAGCTCCCGTGACTCAAAGGACAATTGGTCTGAGGGAAGCCCGTATTTTCATCTGAACGCTTGTCTATAGGAACCCGCTCCCCGAGTGCCCTTTGAAAGCGTTCGCCCGGCGGATGTAGCCGACGACCGTGCGCGGATCGCGGTGCCCGGACTGATCCATGATCCTGGCGAGGTCCGCGCCCCGCTCGGCAGCCGACGTGATGTAGCCCGCCCGTAGCGAGTGCGCCCCGAACGTAGAGGCATCGAGTCCAGTCGCGGTGCAGTAGCGCTTGATGATGTCGGCGACCGCCTGCGGCGTCTGGCATGCGTCGCTTTGCCAAACGCTTGCCCGCCCAATTTGCTTTTTGATCATTGAAAGCTGTTGGATTGAACGTCTGGTTAAGCAATTTCTTTTAGGTAAGCGATCGAGGCGCGCGATGTAGGGGGATCCGAATGCCGCTGTTTGACGCCGACCTGCGCGCATTGTTCGACGCTATCGATCGGTCGCGGGGGCGGGTCGAGTTTACGTCTGACGGCACGGTGTTGACCGCCAACAGCCTTTTCCTTGACCTCATGGGCTATACGCTGGCCGAGCTGAAGGGCCGAAACCATCGCGACTTCGTTACGCCGTCGGAGCGTGATGCACCGGCCTATCGTGCGTTCTGGGATGCGTTGCGCAAGGGCGAGCCCCAGACCCATGAGTTCAAGCGCGTTGCTAAGGACGGCCGGGTGGTCTGGATCCAAGCAACTTATAATCCAGTTCTTGACCGCGCCGGCCGCGTTCGCAAGATCGTTAAATTCGCCACGGAGATCACTGCGCAGGTACTGCGTAACATCGACCACGATGGCCAGCTTGATGCTCTGCACCGCTCCCAAGCCGTGATCGAGTTCGCCCTCGACGGCTCGATCCTTACTGCCAACCAGAATTTCCTCGACGCGGTGGGCTACAGCCTCGACGAAGTTCGGGGCCGCCACCACGGGCTGTTCGTGGATCCCTCCGAGCGGGAGGGCGGGGCCTACCGTGAATTCTGGGCGAAGCTCGCCCGTGGTGAGTTCGCGGCCGGTGAGTTCCAGCGCATCGCCAAAAGCGGCCGCGAGATCTGGATCCAGGCCACGTACAATCCGATACGAGATCGGGACGGCAACCCGGTCAAGGTGGTGAAGTTCGCTACCGACGTCACTGCGCAGAAGTTGCAGACAACCGATGCGTCGGGTCAGCTTGCGGCCGTGAACCGGTCCCAGGCGGTGATCGAGTTCGCCCCCAACGGTACGGTACTGGATGCCAACGCAAACTTCCTTGCGGCGGTCGGCTACCAGATCGAGGAGATCCGCGGTCGGCACCACGCCATGTTCGTCGAACCCGGCTACGCACAAACGCCGGAATATTCAGCCTTCTGGGATCGCCTGCGCGGCGGCGACTTCTCCTCCGGCATGTTCCAGCGCTTCGGCAAGGGCGGCCGTTCGGTGTGGATCCAGGCGAGCTACAATCCAATTTTCAATCCGAGCGGCAGGCTGACCAAGATCGTTAAGTATGCCACCGACGTCACCGCTAATATGAAAGCACGCTCAGTTGCCGTCGAAGCTGCTGATCAAACTTTGGACAACGTCCAAGCTGTAGCCGATGCAGCAGACGCTATGAACGCCTCGGCGCTGGCGATTTCCGCTAGCATGGCGCAGTCCAAGACGGTTGTAGATGATATCCATGGACGCACCGGCGAGGCAGACGCCGCGACTGACCGACTGCGCGGTGCAGCGGATGCCATGGGCAACGTCGCTGCTGCAATCGCCGGCATTGCTCAACAGATCAATTTGCTGGCGTTGAATGCTACGATTGAGGCAGCCCGCGCAGGAGCAGCAGGGCGCGGCTTTGCGGTGGTTGCAACCGAGGTAAAGGACTTGGCGGGACAAGCCGCTGCCGCCACAAACCGGATCAGTGGCGAAGTTGCGGGTATGCAAGCCGTCTCTGCTGAGGTTGCTAGCACTCTGGCCTCGATTACCGCGGCAATCGGCATGATCAGCGAACACGTTGATGGCGTAACCATCTCGATGGATGAACAGACACAGGCGACAGGGGACATCTTGGTCAGCATGCGTCAGGCGGCCAACGGGGTGTCGAAGATCAGTACCGGCTTGGATAATTGGACGGTCGGTATGGAGGAGCGGCGTACCGAAAGCCGGGCGCGTGTCCTGCTACCGGCTCACCTTCATCTTCCAAGGGGTGGTCGCCTCGCCTGTTCAATCCGCGATATCTCGGAGGGTGGAGCCCGGTTGCACATTCGCCTGCACGCGGAAGCTCCGGAGCGGTTCACCCTAGTTGTCGATGATGACGGGCGTCAGTTCGATTGTCAGGTGCGCCACCGCGCCGGGGCAAGCGTCAATGTGCAGTTCCTCTCGTTCGCAGAAATTAGGCCTAAACACGCAATCTAAATCTAATTTGATCAGCATCGTAGCTAGATGAATTCGCTCTGAGTTAGTGTGACTAGCGTTGAGCTGCCCTCTTAGAGAAACCCGCTCCCGGCATGATCTTTAAAGGCGTTCGCACGCCGGACGTACCCCAGGACGGTCCGCGGGTCTCGATGTCCCGACACCTCCATGATGCGTGTTAGGTCTGCGCCTCGCTCGGCCGCCGTCGTTACGAACCCGGCGCGCAGGCTGTGTCCACCGAACGCGGCCGGATCGAACCCGGCCGCCCCCGCGTAGCGCTTCACGATGTCCCCGATGCTACGATCCGCAGTCTTTAGAAACACAGGGAGTTTACTCATCGTCCCACACCATCGTGTCCTGGCGGATGGAAGCTACCTCGGTTCCAGTACCATCCACATCGATCACAAGAGCGATTTCGGCATCCCGGGAAGCGACCTCCTTCTCAGCAGCCCGTTTAGCTGCAGGCCCGGCGGGCCTTTTTGTCCGTGATCAGACGGTTTGTAGACATGTAGCGGCACAATCGGACCGAAAAATACTTAGCAATATTCCGATCATAAGTTGTGACATTCGTGGATGATGCACTGCATCATCCTATGATCCTTGGATGGCATATCAGGCTTCAAGGACGGAGAGCGCTGCATGCTCTCGCCTGATGCGGACGGCTGAATATGACCTTGAAAGCGCCAATCGGATTTGTCGATCTCGACAAGCTACCTGAGCCGCCGTGTTACCACGCCTTCCTAGTCAACGCTGACGGGCGGGTGGTGGGACTGGAAAGCCTACCCGCCCGCGATGATCAAGACGCCCTACGTCAAGCTGAAGCGTTCGTGGACGGCCACGCTGTCGAGCTATGGGACGGGATGAGGTTCATGGAGCGCTTCCCACCAGTTGATTGGCCTCAATGCATAGGAGTCCGGAACTCCCTGTGGCTCCAAGAGTGCACCACCTTAAACTGTTACCCAACGGCACCACTCAAACCGATAGATCATCCCACTTGCACAGTCCGCGGCATTTTGGTCGCGGATGTAAATTGTTAATGAAATATTATCATAAGACCTGATCCCTTATGCTGTTCCAAGTCAATGGTTCTCAGCCGGAGTTTCCGGTGCAATCTCGTGTCCAGTTCCGTTAGCCGACTCTAGCAGTCTCGGCTAACGGAACTTCTTAATGTATACCAGAAAGCATATAAAACACATGGCGCCGGCAATCATATTGAGCGCCTTCATAGTTTTGCCAGTTTTGACGGTCGTTGCTGCAAATGTTTGGGCCTTCCACGAAGTTGGCGTGGTGACCAAGAATGACCGCACGCACGATTGACCTCAAGCGCCGCGCGCCATCCTCGGCGTCGCCGTCGGCTTCGAGCTCAACCGGAATACGCCGCAACTTCAACTTTCTGCTGCCATCCAGTGGGAATTTGGCGGCGCGCGCTAGATCTACAGAAACCCGCTCCCCGAGTGTCCCTTGAACGCGTTCGGCCGGCGGATGTAGCCGACCACCGTGCGGGGATCGCGATGGCCGCTCTGATCCATGATCCGGGCGAGGTAGGCGCCGCGCTCGGCCGCTGTCGTTACGAAGCCTGCGCGCAGGCTGTGCCCGCCGAACGCAGCCGGATCGAACCCGGCCGCTCCGGCGTACCGCTTCACGATGTCCCCGATGCTGCGACCGGATAGGATGCTCACTGCACATGGATGGTAAGCGTCATTTTTGGGTGGATGCCGCATCGAACCACGAAGTCACCGGCCTCTGTCAATTTCAGTGTGCGCTCTGAGCCAGGTTCCTGATCACCGCCATCGAAGCGGAGGCGATCAGCCTCGATGAAGGCATGGTGCACGGCGACATCGTCGCCGTTCACGAGAACAAGCGTGTCGCCTCGTTGAAGGAACAGATCCTTCGGATCGTAGTGGCGTCCTTTCTGCAAAACCACACGGACCGCCGTGGATAACGCTGCCCAGGCTGGCAGAGCGACACTTATGGCTGTGACCGTAGCAAGGGCAAGCAACGCTGCTCTTAGGCGATAATTAGAAAATGACTGAGACAAAGTGCATATCTCTTTATGAAGTTTTACAAGACTTACCCGTAACTTTACATGACTCTGAAGTCTATAACACATCATCATATGGCGCAAAACTCCGTACAATTCGATAGGTAATCCGTTGTATTTATCTAAAATACGATTGATGTCGGTTAATTTATTGTAACATGCATCGAATTTGAAGTCAACATAAACATAAGTCGGAGCTATACATCGTAGTAGGTGGACGAATTGAACAAATCACCCATCGCCCTGCGCCGGAACAGCGTTCGCCAGCGTCGCCGCTGGTGCTCGGGCCTATCGTGGTTCACGTGGCAGCGCCAGCAGAAGGCCGCGAGATTGGCATCCGCGTTGTTGGCGGTGTCGTGATCCCGGTGCGCGGTCGCCAGCACCACCCGCGTGGTCCGTAACCCTCCAGTTAGATCGTCTAGCGTCGGCAGCCCCGTGAGGCTCGTGCCCGTCCCGTCGCGCCAGGAGCCGACCTCGGCGTCCCATCACCGTCCGTCACCAAGATGGTAGACCAACACGCACCAATGCGGTCGGCCGCAGCCCTCGCAGGTGCCCCCAGCGCGCCGGAAGCGGATCTCGCGCGAGAGCTGCGGCCAGTCGATCGGATAGTCGAAACATCCGGTTAAGTGAGTCCTCTTAAATACGTGCACCAAAGCCTTTAGGAGCCCCTAGGAGCCGAGCCGGGTCTCGGCCGCGTAGGATAGGCCTCGATGGCCCGTCGTCGCCGCTGGGTGGCGTCTGGGCGGCTCCCGCCGGGCATTGCGGCCCGTTTCACCCTGGCCGAACAAGCGGTGTTGGCGGTAGTCACAGTGGAAGTGACGAAGCGAGGCGACTGCCGTCTAGCCGTTGGACACATCGCAGCGGTTGCCGGCGTGTCCGAGACGATGGTGCGCAACGCCCTACGCGAGGCTCGCCGGCTCGGGCACGTGACGGTCGAGGAACGACGACTGGCCCGCTTCCGCAACGACACCAACGTGGTCTGCGTCGTGTCGAGGGAATGGATGGCCTGGCTGCGGCTCGCCCGATCTCTCTGTCACGCCACCGTACTTCACCAATCCGGGGGTGGGTGCAGATCCCCGCAGGGGACGAATACTCCTGTCTCCTACCCTGTGACTCTAGAGGGTTGGACAGGGCGAAGAAGCTGCCGAGGGGCAGAGAACGGCAATGGTTTGCGGAGAAGCCTAATTGTCGGCAAAGCCTTCAATGCCGTACTGTGAACCCTGCGATCAGAAGAGGGCGACCAGAGCAACGCCACCAATCATCAATACGCCACCCAAGATCCGCCAAACGGACGCCGGATGACGCTCGAACCCTACCCATCCGAAATGGTCCAGGATGATCGAGGTGGTCACGCCCGCTGTCACCAAAAGTCCGAGGAACGGCGCCGCACCGATCTGACGCGCGACGAGGAACTGCGCCAGGATGATGCATCCGCCCAGGATGCCGCCGAGCCAAGCCCACCACGGCATGGCCATGGCCTGCGCCACTGTCGGCCATGCGAGCTTGCCCGAGAGCAAGCCCACGACGAGGATGCAACTGGCGGTGCCGGCTACAACGACCAAGCCGGCTGTCAATGACTCGTCGAGGCCCTTCGACAACGCGCCGTTCTGCCCCGCTTGGACGGCGTTGGCGACGCCAGCGAGTAGTACGAAGCTGTAAAGATACCACATCGGGTGCCCTGATCTGACGTTGAGATCAGTTAGGTAGGGCAGATAAGGTCAATGGCGCTGGGAACAGGAACCGCCGGCACCGGCTTGTGGCTCTCTTGAACCTTCGAGAAGGTGGCGGCCCTGCCGTGGGGTGGGAAAGCAGGGCCGCCGCAGCGTATCGGGGGCGATCAGCTGGCCGCGTATGCAGCGTAGCTCAGCATGCGCCGAACAGGTTGCTGAAGGATGAGCGACGAGACTGCGGTGCTGATCCTGGCGCTCGCGACCAAAAACGCTGAGCTAGGTGTAGCACTCGCTGAGGCGTAGGACCTGCTTGGTGAGACCGCTGTCGATGCCGGCGAGATGCACGCCGAGGTCGAGGCCCTTCGCCAGCGGATCGCGGATTTCTTGACAGATAGAGTTAGGTCACCGGTCCAAACTTGACGGTTTGAGCCGTCCGCTTTCGACCCAACCCGGCCGCTCATCACGTTTCCGCGCCTGCCTGTAAGCGGACGTTATTCTACATTCCGCTGTCCGGGTGGGACCACCTGAGCACCGTCCAACTGCTTGTCGATGACTGCAACAAAGAAAAAGCTGTTCCTCTGCTTAGTGAAGATCCCCGGGAGAACCTCCGAGCTGCAGACCGAATTTGGGCCGAGGGCAAGGAGCGTGTCTCGCTTCGGCCCGTGTGGGAACGGGTCAAGCTGAACGCGGGGGTGGCTGGCAACAACCAGTGCGTCGGCAAGCACCTGGCGAAGTGGACCCGGGAGCGCGCGTACAGCCGGGTCATCGAGTTCGCGGGCCTACCGGGGGCGGTCGAGACGGGGCTGGCGAAGGCCGGCGTGGCGCTGTGGAAGGCGGCGGAGGCCGAGGCTGCGGCGATCGTAGTGAGGGAGCGCCTGCGCATGGCGGAGGCCATCGCCGCGGAGCGGGAGCTCAGGCACGAGGCGCTCGGGATGGTGGACGCGCGCGACGCCGTGATCGAGGCCAGTGGAACGAGATTGCGTGGTTCGCGGACGAGCTCGAACGGCAGAAGGAGCACGTCGCGACGGTGAAGGCCCGGGCGTTCTGGCGGACCGAGGCGCAGGAGATATGGGACATCCTCCCGGAGCAGGAGGCGCTGCACCTCGGCGACATCGCGCAGCGGATCGGCCACGAGTTCGTGAAGGAAGCAGAGGATTATCCCGGGTAGTGGGGGCCGGAGTTGCTCCAGGGCGTGATCGACCAGGGGATCAAGTTCAAGAAGCTGTTCGCGAGCGAGGGCGGCGGCCGATACCGCAGGCGCAGACCGGAGGACGGGATCGCCGCGTGAGCGCCGTCCCGTCCAGACGGCGATGGGCGGTACATCGCGGTGGGACCTCCGATCCGTTGCGGGGCGCGTTCCGCGGCGGGTGCAGGTAGCGCCACGCCCAGGGCATCCCTGTGCATCCCGACGCGGAAGCCGCCCTTGCGGGCGCGCTTCCGTATCAACTCATCAAGGGATGCCCAATTGTGGCATACGGGCCGGTCCGACTATTCCATAGTGTGGGAGAACGGTCCGTCCGAGATCCCGACGAGAGACAGGTCCCCGAGAAGCCGGCGTCCGCTCGTCAGGATCTGGATCGTGTCCCGCCGACGACATTCCCGTCGTGCAGTCTCCTCAAGATCGCGCAACGAAGAAATTAACGCCTCGCGATTGCGGCCGGGTTGGCGCAAGGCATCCTCGACGCGGGTCGAGACACTCCGGTCGAGATCTCGCCAAAACTCGGGCATCTTGTTCGTATGATCTGTCATGGCTTTTTAAGAACATGCTTGGTTTCTGGCATGAAACGCAACCTAAGCATTTGAATGCTCGCGTCTATGCCCAGCTAGGCTTTCGAAAAATAAACTCTTTTGGATGGGAAATAATAAAATCATCTCATCCTATGATCGTATTCGATTGCAGTCCAATCGCTAGGCTGTCGTCTGCTGCCTTTTCGAATGCCGGTTCGCCCGATCCGTCAAGTCGAAGTGGCCCGCACCAGACGACGTCTCGCGGCCGTCGAGGTCGCAAAACGCTTCCCGGCCTCAACCGGCCCCTGTCCGACGGGGCGTTCACGACACATTCCTGGAGCGGCGCCAGATGGAACAAGCGCAACGGACGGCGAGCGGCCGTTACCTCGATGACCTCATCGCCCTCCTGGACCAGGAGCGGGACACACGTCATCGCGCCCAACGGACCGAACTCGAACTCGCCCTGATCGCCCTGCGGGACAAGGCATCTTCCGGGGGCGCGAGCGAGCGGACAGTGGGCCTGATCCGCGCGGTGCAAGTCATGCTCGCCCTTCAGGCAATGCCCATCGGCGTGGGTGCCCTGCAATAGGCCGACCGGGGCTCAGAGAGCGAACCGGGCTCGGCCGTGAAGGCCGCCATCGATGAGCCCGATGGATCATCGGCGGATTGCTTCGTCGCCCCTCGGCGACGCCGACGGCTCTCCTCGACGAAAGTATCCTGATGGCTGTAATTGCGGGGATCGCCCCACTGAGAGCACCACCGGCGCTTGAGCGTCGGTTCGGGAACCTCGCCGGGAGCCGGGTCTACCGCCTTTACGTCCCGTCCGTTTACGACGGGCGGCCCGTGCCCCTCGTGGTGATGCTGCACGGCAGCTCCCAGACGCCGCGCGACTTCGCCATCGGGACCCGGATGGATACGTTGGCCGAGGAACAGGGCTTCCTCGTCGCCTACCCGGACCAGCCGAGGTCGGCCAACATCGCGAGGAGCTGGAACTGGTTCAGGCCCGGCGACCAGCGGCGCGACCGGGGCGAGCCGTCGATCCTGGCCGGGATGACGCGCCAGATCATGCAGGACTTCGCCATCGATCCCGCCAGGATCTATGTCTCGGGCCTCTCGTCCGGTGGGGCCGCCGCGGCGATCATGGCGCTGGCCTACCCGGATCTCTATGCCGCCGTCGGCATCCATTCCGGCTTGGCCGGAGGTTCGGCCAAGGGCGTCTCATCCGCCTTGTCCGCGATGCGAAGGGGCGCCCTGATCCGTCCCATAAGGGCGACGCGGCCGCTGCCGACCATCCTGTTCCACGGTGACCGGGACAGGACCGTCTCCCCCGTCAACGGTGACCAGGCCATCGCACAGGCAAGGCCGGCCGGCGACCTTCAGACCTCGGTGAGTGCGGGCCATGCCCCGAGCGGGATGGCCTACACGAAGACGGTGCTGACCGCCCCGCCCGGCGACCAGGGGACGGAGCAGTGGCTCCTTCATGGGGCCGGCCACGCCTGGGCCGGCGGCAGCGAGGTCGGCTCCTACACCGATCCGAAGGGGCCCGACGCCAGCCGCGAGATGCTGCGCTTCTTCCTATCCCACGCAAAGGACGACGGTCCGCGTCGACACTGACCGTCATACGCTTACCGGCAGGCGTTCTATCCCCCCGATGCTCAACCCGGGCTCGCTTGCATACCCACGGCGGTGGCAGGGATCTCCATCATTCGATCCATCCGGAGCATGCCCTCGATCCGAGCCGCGAGAGCGTCCAAGGCGAACGGCTTGATCATGATCTCCATGCCCGCCTCCATCCGGCCGTTTCTGACCGCGGCGCTCGCGGCGTAGCCCGTCAGGAAGAGAACCTTCAGTTCCGGACTGTGCGCCCTCGCCGCGTCGGCGAGTTGACGCCCGTTCATTCCACCGGGGAGGCCGACGTCGGTCAGGAGGAGATCGATGCGGACGCGGGACTCGATGATCCGCAGTCCGGACCGCCCGTCCTCGGCCTCCAGCACGAAGTAGCCGAGCTCGGAGAGCACCTCGACGATCACCATCCTCACGGCGACCTCGTCCTCGACCACGAGCACGACCGTGCCCGATTCGGCAGCCGCCGGACTGGTCACCGAGCCGGCCGGCTTCACGATGTCCGCCGACCCGAGATGCCGCGGCAGGTAGATCGACACCACGGTACCCTGACCGGCCTCGCTACCCAACAGGACGTGGCCGCCCGATTGCTGGACGAAGCCGTAGATCATCGAGAGGCCGAGGCCCGTGCCCTCACCGGTGGGCTTGGTCGTGAAGAACGGATCGAAGGCACGGGCGATCACCTCCGGGGGCATGCCGGTGCCCCCGTCCGTGACGAAGAGGCCCATGTACTCGCCCGCCGGCATCTTCGACGTCGTGGGGTCTGCTCCGGGATGCGTATCCGGACACGTCGCGTTCCGGGTCTCGATCACGAGGGGACCGCCGTCGGGCATGGCGTCCCGAGCGTTGATGACCAGGTTGAGCAACGCGTTTTCGAGCTGGTTCGGATCGCACAGCACCGGCCAAAGGTCGTCCGCCAGCCTGGTCTCGACCGCGATCCCCGGCCCGACCGTACGACTGAACAGGTCCTCCATGCCGCAGACCAACCGATTGACGTCGGTCGCCTTGGGATCGAGCGTCTGGCGCCGCGAGAAGGCGAGGAGCCGGTGGGTGAGCGCGGCGGCCCGCTCGACCGAGGTCATCGCGACGTCGACGTAGCGGTCGACCTCCGAGGCGCGGCCCTGCCTCAAGCGCGATTGGATCAGTTCCAGGCTACCGGAGATGCCGGCCAACAGGTTGTTGAAGTCGTGCGCCAGCCCTCCGGTCAACTGCCCGACGGCCTCCATCTTGAGCGATTGGCGCAGCGTCTCCTCGATCCGTCCGCGCTCCTCGGCCTCCGCGCGGAGCCTGTCGTTGGCTTCGGTCAGCGCGCGGGTGCGCTCGGCGACGCGCTGCTCAAGTGCGGTTCGCACACGCGCCTCGTCGTCCCGAACCTCGCCGGTGACGCGAATGCGGTCGACGGCACCCGCGAGCAGGTTGGCGTAGCTGCGCAGGAAGAGGGTATCGCTCTCGGTGAACTGGCGGGGAACGTGGCTGTCGATCTGGAGGATGCCGAACGGCGGCTTCCCGTGACCGCCGATGATGAGGACGTTGGCCACCGCCTTCACATCGTTGTCGATAAGGAACTGCGAGTATCGAAACCGCGTCTCCTTCGCGATGTCAGGCGAGATCATGGGCTCCCCGGTCCGCAGCGCATGCCCTTCCGACGTGTCGTGCTCTGCGGTGATGGTCGCCTTTCCGATGACGCCCGCTTTCCAACCGACCCCCGCGCGCACGCGAAGGGTTTTCCCGTCCGGCTGGAGCTCGACGACCTTCGCGAGGTCGGTCCCGAGGGCCTCGCCCGCGAGGCGGCAGGCCTCAGTCAGGATCTCGTCGAGATCGTCGGATCGAAGGGCGAGTTCCCCGAAGCGCGCGAGCGTCGTCTGCTGGCGGAGAAGCTCCTGCAGGCCGTCCGTTCCGGTCGCGTTCAAGATCCTTCTCCGCGGTGATCGACTTTGTCGTGCGACACGATCCCGATCACGGTCCGGGTTTCGTCGGCGTTGCAAAAAGCGTTGATGATTGAATCTCCCACCGCATGTTCCCGTGCCGGGTCGTAAACAATCTTGCGTTCGTGACGCGGCCTCGGCCAATCGGACGCGCCACCGCCGTCCCCGAAACGAACTATCCGACCAGAACCACGGCCTTCTTGACGTAGGAGTCGTTCTGGAGGCTTTGGACGATGAAGTGCGCCACGTCGGCCCGCGGGATCAGGCCGTTCCGCCATGAGGTCGGCTCGACGAGAACCTGGTATCGGCCGGTGGCGGCCCCACCGGTGAGGACGCCCGGCCGCACCAGCGTCCAATCCAGGCTGCTCTTCCGGATGCGGATTTCCTGCGCGTCCTTGTCGTCGTAGGCTCGCCCGAACACGAGCCGGAACGGTACCCGCTGCAGGAGGCCGATCGCATCCCTGCTGTCGCCCGTCCCGAAGCCGGTGACGGACATGAGGCGTCGGACGCCCGCCTTCTCCATCGCGGGCACAAGCACGTTGGTCGCATCCGAGAATAAGCGCACCGGCCCGAACAGGTCTCGGAACGGAACCCCCAGCGCCTGGACCACGCCATCGACACCTACGAGCGCGGCCTCGACGTCGGCATCCTTCAACGCGTCCCCGGTGAACCGCTCCAGGCCTTGCCCGGGAAGGTCGATCCTGGCAGCCGAACGCGCGAAGGCACGCACGCGGTGCCCGGCCGCCAGGGCCGCCTTGACCGTTTCCAGGCCGATGCCGTTGCTGGCACCTATGACGAGAATGTTGGCCATGGGGCCTCCTGGGTGACGACGACCGCAAGGGGCACCGGGGGAACCGAGCCATACGGGTTAATTCCGATGCGGTCGGATTCCGTCGTACCGGGCGTAACCATGGTCTTCCCAGAGACCTCCCTTGCCCTCGCCGATCCCGGCGAAGCCCTCGACCACCTCGATGCGCATCACGCCCGAAGGCGCCGGCGTATCCAACGGGTCGCGTCGTCGAGGTTCCCGAACGTCAGGGTCCGGTGCGCGCCGAGACGACCCAAGGCGACCTCGACGAACCAATCGCCGGCCTCCTCGTGATCGGTCATGGCGAGCTGGACTAGGACCGCGACCAGCATCCCGTTCGCCATCACCAGCATCCCGTCCCTGTCGTCACTACCGGTGTCCACGGCGATCGGCTGCATCGTGACAAGCGTCTCGACGTTGCCTCGCGCGGGCACGGCTAGCTTCCCTGCGATTGGCTGGCCCAAAGGACGCTCCGCCGGTCGACCCAGCGCGCGTTCTTGAGATGAAGGTAGTTCGGGTTGAACTTGCAGAATTCCTTCAGGCGCTCCAAGTCGAGGATCGTCATGACCCTGCTTTTCAGCGTGATCAGCCCCATGCCCCGCAGGTCGCGCAGGGTCCGGTTCACATGCACGTTGGAGAGACCCATCGTGTCGGCGATGTCGGTCTGCGTGAACGGAAACGCGTAGCTGTCGTCCTTGCAGTGACCCACGGCCTCCAGGCGCGCATGGAGCTCACAGATCAGGTGGGCGATGCGCTCGTCGGCGGCGCGGGCCCCCATGTTGACCAGCCATTCCCGCAGGACCGCCTCGTCGACGAGATTGCACCACCAGAACGCCCGAGTGATGAGCGGATAGTTCGCCGTGATCTCATCGATGGCCTGACGGGGGATGTCCGCCACTTGGCATGTCGAGATCGTGCCGATGTTATGGTCCATCTGGTCGAGGATGAAGACGTTCAGGTCGCAGAAGTCACCCGGGACGAGGTAGGCCATGATCTGCCGGCTGCCGTCGGCGAGGACCTTGTAGCGGCAGGCGAACCCATCGAGCACGAGATGGACGTTTTCGGGCGGATCGCCCTCGCTCGCCAGGTCGGTACGGGCCCCGACGTTTCGAATTCGAGGCACCAACGCGTTTAGCGCCCGCCGGTCCATGTCGGACAGCGTCTCGTAACTCTCCAACTTCCGGATCAGCGCATGCTGCATCAAGCCATTTCGTTTCAAAGTGATATGTGAGCATAGGTCCGGAAAACGACGCCGTGCCATCATAGGATGGTTTCCGGACCGATTTCCATTGCGTCCCCCTTTGTTGCGGACGGGGAACGGCGCATCTTGAGGGAAGTGGTCGAGGCACTGCGCCCCCCGTCCCGAGGAGGACGGAACCGTGTCCCACCCCATCCAGGATCAGTGTCGGAACTATCTCCTCGCGGTCCTGACGCCCGATGATTTCGCCCTGCTGCAGCCTCACCTCGACGACGTCCCCCTCACTGTGGGCGAGGTGCTGATCGCCGCCGACACGCCGATCCCACGGGTGTGGTTCGTCGAGCGGGGCATCGTCTCTCTCATCGCCGCATCCGCGGACGCCGGCCAGATCGAGCTCGGCCTGGTCGGACGGGAGGGCATGGTCGGAGTGCCTGTGCTGCTCGGCGCCGGGCGGACACCGGACGAGGGCCGGGTCCAGATGGCGGGGATGGCCTGGTCGATGCCGTGCGGCAAGCTGCGGGAGGGCCTGCGCGACAGTCCCAGCCTCCGCGATGGCCTGCTTCGCTACGCACAGGCCTCGAACGTCCAGGTCGCCTCGACGGCGCTTGCCAACGGCCGCTACAGGTTGGAGCAGCGTCTCGCGCGCTGGCTCCTGATGTGCCACGACCGCGTCGACGGCGACCTCCTCCCGACGACCCACCGGTTCCTCTCCTTGATGCTGGGGGTCAACCGTACTGGCCTGACGACGGCCGTCGCCACCCTTGAGCGCACCGACGTCATCGGGACGCGGCGAGGCACCATTACGGTTCGACGACGAGCTGCCCTGCTCAAGCTCGCGGGCGACTCCTACGGGGTGGCTGAAGCGGAGTACGCCCGGCTCGTCGATGGCCGGGGCCAAACGGAGTCGTGCGCATCGTAGGGAAGGCTGACGATCAGGATGCCAGGGTGGCCCAAGGCAGGGCAATGGCCACACTGAGGCCTTCGACGTCCCAGTGGTGCGAGATCGTCCCGCAAAGCTGCCCGCGGACGGTGCGCTCGGTGAGCTTCGATCCGAAACCCTCATGGCACGGCGGCGTGCGGATAGGGGGACCGCCCCGTTCGGTCCAGACGAGGCTCATGTCGTTGCCGGCCCGTCGACAGTCGATGGTGACGGTGCCACCCTCCGCGGACAGGGCTCCGTGCTTGATCGCGTTCGTGGCCAACTCGTGGATGACGAGGGCCAAGCCCGTCACCGATCCGTCGCCGACCGGGACGTCGTCCACCCCGCCGTGGATGAACCGACGCTCCTCGCCGTCGTCGTCGTAGGGATCGAGTAACGCGGCCAGAAGCCCCTGCAGGGTCTGCTGCGGACGGGATGACCGCTCGTCCGGCGGGGCGACATGGAGATATTCGAGCGCCCGGCTCATGGCCGTGAAGCGGTTGCGCAGAGTTCCAGCGTAGGATTGGACGGATGGGAGGTTGCGCGCCGAAAGGGTGACGAGGCCGTTGACCAGGGCGAACATGTTCTTGAGGCGATGGCTGAGTTCCCGACCGCGAAGGTCGTGTCCGTCCTCGATCCGCCGCAACTGGGTCATGTCCCGGGAGACGGCGAGAATGCCCACGAGCCGGCCGTCCACGTCGACGATGCGCGAGAGGACGACGTCCCAATACACCGTCCCGCCCTGGGCGGCGGCGCGCCACCCATCGAAACGCGCCGTGCCGACCGTGGCCGCCACGGCCAAGGCGTCCGAGGCGACTTCGCGAACGACCACGGGCCACGACAGGGACCATGATCCGTCGCCGGCATCGGCGATGTCGTCGTCGCCGAGCATGCGACGGGCCATCGGGTTCCGGAGGCGGAGATGACCCAATTCGTCGATCACCTCGACGCAGTCCTGGCTCGCGGAAATGAGTTCGCGACCCAGGTTCCAGGCGTTCCACCGGTCGTAGGCATTGTCCTCTGTCTCGCCCGAGGGAAGATCCAGACGATACGGACCGCTCGGCGCTCCGGATGACGGGGGGGCGCCGGTCCGAAGCGGAACCACGTTCGAGGTCTGCACCCGGTCTATGCCCTGGGTCATGGCCTGATCCTACATGGCCTGTGAATGCTCGGGCCACATGCGATGATCCAGGGATACCGTGATGGAATCCCGGCGGCATCATCATAGGATCGCATTTTTCGATTTGCCCGACTGGAACTGCCTTTGATCTCCCCGGATGGGGCTACCCATGTCATGTCCTCCTACGCCCACGATCCCACGAACCGCTGGACATGACGCGATCACGCTGGGTTCTCGATGGGCCATCCGTCCGGAACGCGGCTCGCCCAGGGGGCAGTGCCGCAGGGAGAAACAACGGTCCGCGCCGGAAGTTGTCTGTTTAGGTCTAAGATCGTGGGCCGACAGGGGGCGGTCTTGCAGGAGGAACACATCGCGGCAGGGGTCAGGCCCGACCTGGAGGTTCTTCTGGCCGCGGTAGAGGGGTCCGGCGAGGCCATCCTGATCACCTGTGCCGAGCTCGACCACCCCGGCCCCCGCATCGAGTACGTCAATCCCGCCTTCACCCGCATGAGCGGATACGAGGCCGTCGAGGTCCTGGGCCGCAGCCCGCGCCTCCTCCAGGGACCGCTCACGGACCGGAGCGTCATCGACAGGATGCGCACGGCACTCAACGCCGGCGAGGCGTTCCAGGGCGAAGCGATCAACCATCGTAAGGACGGCTCGACCTACGTCGTCGAATGGCTGATCACGCCCCTGCGTGACGGGGATGGCCGCATCACGCGGTGGATGTCGGCGCAACGGGACGTCACCGAACGTCGCGCCTCCGAGGACCGCCAGGCCATGCTGGTGCGCGAGCTCCACCATCGGGTGAAGAACACGCTCGCCACTGTCCAGGCCGTGCTCAACGCCACCCTGCGCTCCTCGCTCGGCCTGTCGGAGTTCCGGCAGGCCTTCTCTGGTCGCATCGCCTCCCTCGCCAAGACGCACGCGCTGATCACGGAGGACCATGTCCAGGTCGTCCCCTTCGAGGACCTGCTCCGCACGGAACTCGAAGCCTACGACAGGCCCGGCCTACGGCGTGTGACGCTGAGGGGACCCCGAGTGCTCCTTCCTTCGGAACTGGCGGTTCCGGTCGGGATGGCGCTGCACGAGATGACAACGAACGCCATCCGACACGGTGCGCTCGCCGATCCGGACGGCAGGGTTGCAGTGGACTGGTCCATCGAGGAAGCCCCCGAGGGGTCCGTCCTGCACTGGACGTGGAACGAGCATGACGGAGCGCCCGTCGCGTTGCCGACGCGGGAAGGCTTCGGCTCGCAACTGCTCAATCGCGTCCTGACCCAGCAGGTCGGCGCCAAAGTCGACATCGCCTATGATCCGGACGGCCTCAGGATCGCCGTCGCGCTTCCGATGCCGGCGGCTCCGACGGGCGCCTAGGGCCGAGGATACAGGGTCGGCTTTCCAGGCTATGCACACCGGCGCACAGAACGCCGGTCCTAGGCCGGGATCTGGTCGATGCTCGCGGTATCCTGCGCGACCACGCCGTTCTGCCGATGGCGGAACGCGCTCAAGGCTTGGTAGACCTGCTGTCGCGCCCGCATCACGGAGCCGAGCGGCCGATGCGCCGCGAGGCTGTAGGCAGGACGGAACGTCATCACCTCGTCGAAGTAGCGCACGCGATCCGCTGCGTAGGCATCCTGCCGGGGCAGGCGCAGCGTGGCCACGGTGCGGTAAGGGCTGATCGAGACGGGCCAGTCGACCGAGGCGTCCTCGATGGGTTGGCTCTCGGCGTTGGCCCAGAGCTGAGCCTTCAACTCGAACAACACTTCGTTCTCCCGGAAGAAGGCGACCGTGGCATGGCGGAAGCCGTCCTCGTCCTGATGCGGATCGAGCCGCCACTCGGACAGGGTGCGCTGGCTTTCCGTTACCGGCACGGCCCCGAGCTTGGCGACGTAGTCACCGTAGCGGACCGGCGCTTGGCTGAAGTAGCTGTCGGCAAGGGGATGGCTGTAGGGATGGCCGAAGAAGTCTGCCAGCGCGCTCTCGGTCCCGAAGGCATGGAGCGCCCGGTTGAGACTTGCGCATGGTCGACGAGACCGCGCTCTTGACCCCTTCCGGCAGCCCGGTCGACTTGCCGATGACCGTGCCGTCGCGCAGGAAGCCGGCCGCCGTACCCGAGGGGAAGGTGGTCCCGGTCGCGAGCACGAAGTCCTGGGTATCGACGGCGTGGCCGGGCAGCTTCTCGCCGGGGACGTCGAACACCTTGATGGACATGCCGCGGTGGGTTGACACCCGGTCGCCCAGGGTCTCGCCCGGCCCCTGCGCGAAGCGGACGGCCACGGGGTGGGTGCCGGGCGTGGCGAACAACCCTTGGGCCAGTTCAGGCGGCAGGCCGGCGGCGATCGTCAACCCGCCCGTGACACAGGCCGAGCTCTTGGCGTGGCTGGCGCGTACGGCATGGTGCTCGCGGGCCTCGACGGTCTCCGATTGCTGCGTCATGCCCTTGATGATGCCCTCAATCGTCTTCTGCTCGTCCGCGGCGGGCGTCTCGATGTCAGGTGCGTATCGAAGGTAGGTCATGCGCTGCCTCGTAGGGTTCGGGGAAAGGAAACGGGCCGCAGCCGGAAAGAGCGCGGTGGATTCCTGGTGCAATGTGCTGTCGAAATCCGTATTCCGGTCTGGATAACCGATGCACGAGGTCATTCGGCACCAAGGACGACCTGGCTCACCTTGAAGGCATCCCTACGCTCGTTGGTCGCGCCGACATAGGGAATGCAGGAGACATCAGAGGAGACTTACCGAAGGGTCGCGGTCTCCCCATCCTGCAAGGGGCGATCCTCGCCGTGGGGCCCACCGGCCGAGACGTGTAACTGTCCGTCGTCACATGATTTGGGACATTCAGCGGTGTTCAGGAGCGGAGGCTCTGGTCCATCTGGGGTAAGAGGTTAGGCGGCCTGCGCGTGGTGGCGCAAGCGGCAATCCATCAGGGTCTAACGCTTGATGCGTTCCCGCTCGGCCAGGATTCCTTCGCCGCGTCCGAAGTAGACGTCGGCGGGCGTGAGGTTGCTCAGGCTCTCATGGGCTCGGGCATGGTTGTAGTGTTCGACGAAGTCGGCAACCTGCGTCTCCAGCTCGCCGGGCAAGTAGGCGTGTTCGAGCAGGATGCGGTTCTTGAGCGTCTGATGCCAACGCTCGATCTTGCCCTGCGTTTGAGGATGACATGGCGCACCGCGGATGTGGGTCATGCCCCGAATGCCGAGCCAGTCAGCCAGGTCGCTGGCGACGTAGCTCGGCCCGTTGTCGGAGAGCAGGCGTGGCCGCGGCATCACCCGTGCCTGATCGAGCCCAGCCACACCCAGCGCCAAGTCGAGCGTGGCGGTGACGTCGCTGGCCTGCATCGTCGTGCACAGCTTCCAGGCGACGATGTAGCGTGAGAAGTCGTTCAGCACCGTCGACAGGTAGTACCAGCCCCAGCCAACGACTTTCAGGTAGGTGAAGTCCGTCTGCCAAAGCTGGTTGGGCGCGGTGGTCTTATCGCGGAACTCGTCGGCAGCCTTGATGACGATATAAGCCGGGCTGGTGATCAGGTCCTGAGACTTGAGCAACCGGTAGACGGTCGCTTCCGAGATGAAGTAGCGGCGCTCGTCGGTGAAGCGCACCGCCAGCTCACGCGGACTGAGTTCAAGCTGCTCCAGAGCCAAGGCAACGATCTGCTCGCGGATCTCCGCAGGTAGACGGTTCCAGACCCGGCTCGGCTGCGAAGGTTGGTCATTCAACGCCTCGGGGCCGCTGCGCTGGTAGGCGTCGTACCAACGGTAAAACGTCGAGCGCGTGATGCCGAGCTTGTCCAGGGTGGCACGCACCGGCAGGTGGGACTGCTCGACCAGCCGGATAATCTCCAGCTTCTCGGGGGCCGGGTACCTCATGCCTCGTCGCCCCCAGCCCCGCTCATGCTTTTTTTAAGCAGACGGTTCTCCAGGACGAGATCAGCTACGACCTCCTTCAGTGCCCCCGCTTCGCGACGTAGATCCCGCACCTCATCCGTGGTGGCCGCACGAGCCGTGTCGCCAGACAGGCGCTTCTTGCCAGCCTCCAGGAACTCCTTGGACCAGCCGTAGTACATCGAGGCGGCGATCCCCTCACGTCGACACAACTCGGCGATGCTGTCCTCGCCACGCAAGCCTTCCAGTACGACGCGGATCTTCTCCTCGGACGAGAACTGCCGACGTGTGGCCCGACGGATGTCCTTGATCACCGCTTCTGCCGGCTTCTTGGCCGGTCCGGATGTCTGCTTCATCTTCGCTCCTCAGGGGCTACGATGAACCAGCCATCCTCCGTTCGTGAAGACCCTCATTCTGTCCCACAGGTGCTGACGTCGGACACCCGTGTAGTGCATGCCGGCGACCGCCAGCCCCATCACGCATGCGGCGGCGAGCTTCTGCCAGGGTTGGTTGCGGCGGAAGGTCAGCCACAGGGCGGCGGTGGCGGCGGTCACCGCGATAGCGGCCGAGAGGGTTACGACCGCCGGATCGTAGGCGAGGTTGCCGGGCACGCGCATCGCCGCCATGCCGGTGTAGTGCATCGCCGCGACCCCGAGGCCCATGAGCGGGCCCGCGACTAGGAGCGAGCCCGGCCCCGTTCCCCGTTGTGCGACCCAAGCGAAGGCGCCGGCCGTCACACCCACCGCGATCAGCAGCGACAGCAGCGTCAGCCCGAGATCGTAGGCGGCGACCATGCCCATCTCGAAAGCGAGCATGCCGACGAAGTGCATCGACCAGATGCCGCCGCCCATCGCCACCGCCGCTCCGGCGCCCCAGGCCCAGCGCGGACCGGCGTCCGGACGCCGGACGCGGGCACCGAGATCGAGGGCCGCATAGGACGCGAACACCGCGATGACGATGGAGAGCGTGACGAGAGGCGGGTTGTATCCGGTGTGGACCATGGAGATTTCCGGTTTGTGCCCGCCCTTGCTACCACCGAAAGGCAGCGAGCTTGGGGCAATCGCCCATTCGTGAACGTCCCTCTCGATCCGATCTTTTTAGACGGCTCGTACGGGTGTTCGGGACACCCGGATGCGTCGGGACGCAAATCCGCCCCCATCGGCGTTCCTATCCGGTTCGACCGGAACGGATGTCCGGGCACCGAACCAGGTCGAATCGACCGGGATCGGCCGAGCCTATCGATGACAGGGGGATTCTCATGAGGACCAAGATCATTCTCGCCGCGGCGGCGCTCGCCATGGCCGTTCCCGCGTTCGCCCAGGCGCAGGGGCTGGTGCGCGGCGCGCAGGAAGGTGCCGCCGACGGACGCGCGGCGGGCGGGCCCATCGGGGCCATCGTCGGGGGCGCCATCGGCGCGGCCACCGGCACCGTCAACGGCATCCTCGGCGTCGACGATCGCCCGCGCTTCCGCACCTACGTCCGTGGCGAGCACCGGTCCTCCTACGCGTACGACGGCGATGTCCGGGTCGGTACCGTGCTGCCGTCGGCCGGGGTGAGCTACTACGACGTCCCGGAGGAGTACGGCGCCCGCGGCCACCGCTACACCGTGGTCAACGGCCACACCGTGCTGGTCGAGCGCGGTACCGGCCGCATCGTCGAGGTCATCGACTGACCACCGCGTCGCATCGGCCCGGACCTACGGGTCCAGGCCCTTTCCCGGCCTTCGTCCGAGCTCCGCCCGGCGGGGCCGGGTCAGGATAGGAACCGGAGGCAGGCTGCCACGACGGCCGTCGAGGCGATGGGAAGGCTTAGGACTGCGGCCAGGGTCGTGGTGCGTACGCCCTTCCGCTCGTTGTCGTTGTCGGCGAGCGTTGCCAGGGTGAGGTGCCATCGCTCGACGACCGCGATGGGGTCAACCTCTTGCGATGCGTTCATCCCGGCCATGGATCACTCCTCCGAACGATGGTCTCCATAGCACGGAGACGGGAAGGCCGTCCGCAATGGGGACTGTCTCTTCCGGAGTGCACGACCACGAGGAGGCTGCCCCTGCGGTCAACCCACGGGTGGCAGCGCGAAGTCGTCGGCGACCTCGACGGTGTGAACGTCGAACTGCGCCAACAGGGCCGTACCGAAGCTCGTCGAGATGGCGACGTCCGTGGCATCGCGACCTCGGGCGATGACGATCCGGCCGATCCGTCGGGCGTCGTGACGGGCGTCGAAGGTGTACCAGCGCGGCCCCTCGGGACCCTCCAGGAAGACCTCGAACCAGGCCGAGAAGTCCATCGGGTTCGGATCGACCGGGACCCCGATGTCACCGAGGTAGCCGATGCAGTAGCGTGCCGGGAAGTTCATGCACCGGCACAGGGTGACCGCGAGGTGGGCGAAGTCTCGGCAGACGCCGACCCGTTGTTTGTACCCGTCGAAGGCCGAGCGCGTGGCGTCTGCGAGCTGGTAGTCGAACCGGATGCGCTCGTGCGCCCAGGTTACGATGGCCTGCACCCGGCCCCAGCCCTCGGGGCCGCCGCCGAACAGCGACCAGGCGGTGCCGGCGAGCCGGTCGGTGTCGCAGTAGCGCGAGCCCAAAAGGTAGACGAGCACCTCGTCGGGCAGGTCCTGTACCGGGATCTGGCGCGCGTCCGGGGCGTAGGCATCCGGTTCGCCGGTATCCGCGACCAGGAAGTCCGCCGAGACGGTCATCCGCCCGCCCGGGGAGACGAGGCGGACGCAGGTGTTGCCGAAGCCGTCGATGTACGTCCGCATCGGCACCGGCGGGTCGGCCCGCATCAGGTCCGGCGTCAGCAGGTCGTGCACCCGCGAAGGGTGGACGTTGAGCTGGTAGGTGATCGGCGTCGGCCCGAAGGTGTCGTAGCCGATGGTGTAGCCGGTCCGTATCCTCATGGTGGCCCTCCGCGTTGCCCGTCACGCCTCGACGACGGTCTGTGGCCACCTGCATCATGCGTGCCCCCGGCGCGTCATTCGGCAGCATTCGGGGCGGCGACGGCACCAGTCCGCCCGCGGCGCCGACCGGCGAGCTCGACCGGCGGCAGGCCGACGATGTTGTAGGTGGCCGAGGCGATGCCGATGCCGGCATCGCCTCGGCCGGCCAGGATCTCGCGGCTCATCGCATCCTTGGCCCCTCGGATCTGGTGGGTGCCGAGGATGAAGCGGACCGTCAGCTCAAGCCAGTTGTCGGTGATGCGGAAGAACACGCGCGGTTCGAGGTCCAAAGGATCGACCCCGAAGCGTTCGTGCAAGCTGGCCTTCGCCTCCGCGGCCATCGCCGTGGCATCGAGGGCGTGCCGGTGCGCGGCGGCAAGCATGATCGCCTCGACCTTCAGCCGGTCGGCCTCGTAGGTGATGGGAATGGCCATCTCCTCCCAGATGAACGGGAAGTCGCGGGTGTAGTTGAACACCGGCTCGGGGAAGATCTGCGCGTTGCTCACGGTGACGATGCGGCCGGTGAACTGGCGGCTCCGCACCCACATCGCAGGCGACGCACCCTGGACGGACGGGGGCTGGCCCATCTCCATGATCGTGGTCTGGATGAACCCGAGGCGAAGCACGTCGCCGCGTACGCCGCCCATGGTGATGCGGTCGCCCACCGTGAAGGTCGAGCCGCGCAGGATCACGAAGTAGCCGGCCAGTGAGGTGACGACCTGCTGAAGCGCGAAGGCGAGGCCGGCCGACAGCAGCCCGAATGCGGTTGCCAGGCGAGCAGGGTCGTTGAACCAGATTGAGAGCAAGCCAAGGACGAGCAGCACCGCCGTGACCAAGCTGATGCCCTGGCGTGTCCAGAACTTGGTCTGGAGCGTGGCATGGTCGGTGCGGGTCAGGACCAGCCCGACCAGCGCCCGCAGGCCCATCCCTCCTCCGACGACCATCGCGATGGACATGAGCGAAAGGACGAGTTTCCGCCCGTTCTCGGCGTTGACGCCGACCCAATCGATTCCGAGGAAATGCAAGTCTTCGCCCTTCGGGTAGGTCGAGTTGTATCGACGTTGTACCGGTTCAGTCCGCCTTCGGTACGGTTGTGGGCGCCGGAGACTGGGACGGAACGGGTTGCACAGTCATGCCCGGGGGCTGGTCCGAGAGCCCCTGCCGGGCTTCCGCGAGCTTGGCCTGGGCCGCCGCGAGTTCCTGGCGGGTTGTCCCGAGCCGGTCTTCGAGAGCGGCCATCTCCTTGTTGCGGCTGGCCAGCGTCTCGGTCAGCGTCGCGAGCTGCCCCTGGGCGTCGGCATGTTGCTTCCTTAGCGCTTCAACGGCCGAGGTCGCGCCATCACGGTCGGCGGTCAGCTTCTGGATGGCCTGCTCGGCCTGACCGCGCTCGGAGATGACACGGTCCCGCTCGGCCTGGGCCGTCGCGAGATCCTTCTGGGCCGAAGCCAGTCCGTCCTTGGCCTGCTGCAGTTGCTGGCCGGCCCGGGTGATCTCGGCGGTCAGCTTGTCCCTGTTGGCGTTCAGGTCGGCGATGGCCTGTTCCATCTCGCCCCGCTGCTTCGTCGCCTTCTCGGTTTCGGTCCGGGCGTCGGCCAGCTCCTTCTGCGCTGCTGCCGAACCCTCACGGGCCTTCTGCTGGCTCTCCTCGGCCTTGGCGAGATCGGCGGTCTTGGCGGTCGCCTCCTGGGACATCGCGCCGATGTCCGCCCGCAGCTTGGCCTCCTGCTGGCGCGTCTCCTCCAGGCGGCGCCCGACGTCGGCAAGCTCCTTCGTCCGGGCCGTCGCGGCCTGCTCGGCTGCGGTGGTGGCCTCCTTCATCGGCGCGAGCTTCTGCTCGGCCTGGGTGACCTGCGCCTGAAGGTCGGCCAAGTTCTTGGTCTCCGCCTCGGATGCGGATTTCGCCTCGGCGGCCTTACCCTCCGCCGCCTGTCTCTCCGAGGCGAGGCTCGCTGCCTTCGCCTTGGCCTGCTCGCCGGCCTGGGTCGCTTCCCGGTCCTGTTGCTGTGTCGAGGCGATTTTCGCCTGGAGCGCGGCGAGCGTGCCGGCGGTCGACAGCTGCTGGTCGAGGTCACCCTGAAGGGCCGTCTGCCGGGCTTCCAGGTCACCGATGCGGTGGTCTCGCATCGTCCGCTGCCGCGAGCCCGCGATAGAGGCGACGATCAGCCAGACCAGGAGAACCGCCGCCACGACGGCGAGGCTGAACGGGAGGGGTCGGCGCAGTTCCGAGCGGTAGTCGATGGCCATGGCGGTCTCGCGAGCTTGGAGGGGCGTGGAATCAGATCGAGGAGGCTGCCTCGCCAGGGGTCGGCTCGGCACCTGCAGCACCAGGCTCAGGACCGCGGACGGGCGGGCGCGAGCCTGCATGTGCCGCCTCGACCAGGGAGCCGATCATCGTCAGCAGCGCGCGGTGCTCGGGCGATCCGTTCCCGGAGGCGAGGAAAACCGTGAGCTCGACCCGGGACGGCGAGCCCCCGGACGGTCCGTTCGGCTCGTGGAAGACGAACACGTCGCCCGGGTCGTCGCCGTGGCAGAGGAACCAGCGGTCGTCGTTGCTGCCGGCATAGATCAGCGTGCGTATGATGGTCATCGACGGGTCCCTTCGGAGGTGGCGCTAGAACTCGGTCGGCTTGATGCCGGCCTTCTCAAGGCGCTGTTCGAGCTCGGCCGGCAGGGCCTGCACAGCCTGGCGCACCGGCATCTGCACCACCGGATCGAGGGCGCGCATCGTCGCGTACAATCCCGCCGCGGCGGCCCCGCCGAGCAGGGGAGCCACGATGAACAGCCAGAGCTGCCCCACCGCGTCCCATCCTGCGAACAAGGCCGGGCCGATGCTCCGGGCCGGATTGACCGAGGTATTGGTCACCGGGATCGAGACGAGGTGGATCACCACCAGGACGACGCCGATGGCGAGGCCGGCGAAGCCGACCGGCGCCTTCAGGTCGGTCGCACCGAGGATGGTGAGGACGAGGAGCGCCGTCATCACGAACTCGACGATGAACGCGGCAGTGGCGTTGTAGTGGCCCGGCGAGCGCCCGTCGTAGCCGTTCGAGGCGAAGCCCGAGGCGACGTCGAAGCCGGGATGCCCTTGTGCGATTACGTAGAGGACGTAGGCGGCGACGCCGCCGCCGAGGACCTGCGCGGCCATGTACCCGGGCAGGCGGGCGGCGTCGAACTTGCGGCTCAGCGTCAGCCCCAGGGTCACCGCCGGGTTGAGGTGGCAGCCGGAGATCGGCCCGAGCGCGTAGACCATGGCCATCAGGACGAAGCCGAAGGACAGGGCGACACCGGCGTAGCCGATGTGGTCGGCGGCCAGGACGGCGCTGCCACAGCCGCAGAACACCAGGACGAAGGTGCCAACGAACTCGGCGACGTACGGGCGCATCAGCGGGAGTCCTTCCGGACGGTTGCCGGCGGGGTCGGGGCGATAATCGGGGTGGGCGAGGTGAACCGGTCGGGGTCACGCACGGCCCGGTACGTGGCGGCTCCCAGCGTGCGGTTGCCCTTGAGCAGCATCACGGCGCCGAGGCACATCATGAGGACCGGCACCGGATTGCGACGGACAGCCTCCAGGGCGCCGTCGTAGAGGATGGCCCCGGTCGCGTCGCGGCGGACGCTGCCGAGCATGTCCTCGACGATGCCGGTCGGGGTGAGGCGTTGCGTGAGCTTGTCCAGCGTCCGGTCCAGCCGGCCGCGGCTCGCCTCGATCTCGCGCTCCAGCGCGTCGGCGTCGCTGGTCATGCGTCCACGTGCTCCTTGATGACGGCGGCGTCCTGCCGAAGCTGTTGGCCCGTCCGGGTCGGCATGAGCCCGTTGAGCGAGAACCTGCGTCTTGCAGTCAGTGCCAGGACGATGCCAATGACGAGGAAGACGACCCCGATGATCAGGGCGGAGAGCGCCTCCGAGCCGACGACGGTGGCGAGCCACTTCACAAGGGCGTCGACCAGGACCAGGAAGCCGACGACGGCGAACACCGCCGCGCCGGTCATCGCCGCCAAGCCGACGATCAGGCTTCGCAGGTTGTTGGCCATCTCCTGGCGGAACAGGGCGATCTCACCCCGGACGACGTCGCTGGCACCCCGAAGCGCCTCGGCTAGGAGGCCCTGGAGCCCGCCGGACGGCGGGGGTGAGGGGACGGCGCTCACGGATACCCGCCCCATGCCTGCTTGGGCTCGGGCACCCGGGACTTATGGGCATCGCCTTTGCCGGACCGGAGGAGGTGGAAGGCTCCGTATCCCAGCGTCCCCACCACCAGGGCCGTCGCCAGCGGGTTGCCCTTCGCGACCGCCTCGGCATCGCGGTAGAGGTCGTGCCAGCCGCGCCGTGCGACCCGATCCGAGAGTGCGTCGAGGTTGTCGGCGACCGCGTGGACAAACGGCTTCGCCTGCGCCTGTCCGTCGAGTTCGCCGCCGCCCGAACGGAGCGCGCGGGCGAGCTCTGATAGGAAGCCGGCCGCCTCGGTCTTGCGCCGGTCGGCATAGCCGCTGGCCTGGTCCCGCACGGCATCGGCCAAGCCAGCCGGCGACCTGGCCGCCTGCATTGGGCCATCGGCGGCGGGTGGCGGCCCCGCAGGTCGGATGGGATCGTTCATGGTGGCTCCGGACCTGCGGGACGGTATGGATGGGGCCGGGCCTAGCGGCGGCCGTGGACGACCATCGCGAGGAGGTAGCCGAGCGCGCCGGCCATCGCGGCCATCATCAGGGGGGACTCCTTGGCGTAGCTCGTCACCGTGTCGGCGCCCTGGCGGTAGGCGCGCTCGGCGTCGGGGAAGGCGTCGCGACCCTGCTTCAGCGCGCCCTGCGCGAGGTCGCCGGCCTGGTCGGCCACGTCGCGCACCGCGTCCTTGGCCTGCCCGTACAGGTTCTCGACGTTGCCCTTGGCCTCGTTGGCGGCGCCCTTTGCCTGGGTCTCGCGGTCGCCGGTCACGTCGCCAACGGCGCCCTGGACCTTGCCGCCGAATTCCTTCGCGGCGCCGGTGATGCGGTTCTCGTCCATGGTTCTTCTCCTGGGTTGTGGGACCGGACGGCGGGATGCCGCGGGTCCAGGGTGAAGGGGGGCTGGAACGGCTGGCTGGGCGTCAGTGCGCCGGCAGCCTGCCGTCGGGGGTGTAGCGGTCGACAGCCGACGGAAGCTCCCGCGAGAGCCTGGACAGCAGTTCGTCGTGCGAAAGGCCGGTCTGGCGGGACAGGGCGTCCATGACGTCGGGACCGATGGCCTGCCGCAGCTGGGGCGGGGCGATCTCATGGTTGGGGCCGTGGTTCACCCACGAGTCCGCTGCGGCGCCGTGTCCGTTCTGCCGGAAGTTATCGACCAGCTGGCCCAGTCCCCCGCCGAGCACGTTGCCAACGCCGGCGCCGCCAAGCGCACCGCCGATGTTACCGAGAAGTCCCCCGAGGCCCGCTTGTCCGGGGGTGGACGCGGAACCCGAAGCCGCATGGCCGCCGAGCATCTCGGCGATCTTGTCCTTGTTCTGGAACCCGGCCACGGCGAGAAGGCCGAGCAGGGCGGTCATGGAGGGAAAGCCGTCACTCATTGCGTGTCTCCTTCAGTCGTCGATGCAATCCGCCGCGCACGGTGACCGGGACTAGCCGGTCGTCGGGTTGGTCGGATTGTCGTCGGTCGGTCCGAGGTTCTCCGTCTCCGGGCGGTCGCCGGCCGGGACCTCCTCCAGGGCCATGTCGGGGGGCGTCGTCTCACGCTCCGGCATCGGGTCCGCCGGACTTTCCGCGGAAGGCTCGTCCGGCCCGTCAATCCGGGCGTCGGGGTCCGCCAGGTTGAAGTCGTAGCCCTGCGAGCCGACCTCGGTTGCCTGGATCGTCAGGACCTTGCAGCCGTGGACCGAAGCATGGGGGCCGTGCACGACGCCGGCCGCGTGCGTCAGGTACGTTCCGGGCCCGAGGCTGCGACCCGCGTCCACGAGGTCTCCCTCCAGCACGTAGTGGGCTTCAGCCCCGTTCCTGTGGAAGTGAGCCGGGATCTCGGCGCCCGGCTTGATGTGGATGATGGTGGCGACCACGCCGCGCGACGCGTCGACATTAAGCAGCTGGGCTTCGATGCCCTCCGGGGTCGCCCCCGGGAGTTTGATCCCGGAGGTCTCGATCTCGTCGGCCACGGCGACCAGCGAACCGTCGTTTCCTGTCGTCATAGGGCGTGGTCCGTTCCGGGCTGAGGGCGTGGGTTCGTCATCGGGGGCGGCGATCCTCGGACTGCTGCGCCCGGCGTTCGGTCGTGGTCTCCCGCACCCGGTACAAGGCGATGGCCGAACGGCACCCGGGCGAGACCTTCGCCATCTTGGCCCGGAAGCAGGCTTCGACGCGGTCGCCGTTCGGATCGATGCCGGCGCAGAGCCGGAGGTAATCGCCGGTGCAGGCAGACCGCAGAGCCTCCTCGGAGACGCCGAGATCGCGGGCCTGCGCGGTCATGTTCGGCAGGGCGAGGAGGGCAGCCAGGCCGAGGATGCGAAACGGGGCCATGTCGGTTGCCTCCGATGACGGGTGCATGCGTCGAAGCGGGGCGGGGACGGCCGGCGGCCGCCCCCTGGTCGAGGCTTAGAGCGGCTTGTGCGGGACGGTCCCGGTGGCGGTGCCGGCGGTGCCGGTCCGGCTCACCGTTCCGCGCTCGTCGGTGACCTCGACCTCGGTGTGGCGCACCTTGTCGGTCACGGTCTCGACGCGGTCGGACGCCTCCTTGCGGATGCCGACCTCGCCGACCACGCGGGCCTCCTTCGAGACCACCGCCTGCTCGCGCATCTCGGTCGCCTCGATGACCTTGTCCTCGAACAGGGCCATGTCGCCCGGCGTGACGGCCCGGTCGACCACGCGCCGGTCGACGTGCACCGTCTCGTCCCGCAGGGTAACGTTCTCGCTCACCGCCTTCTCGACAGCGTAGGACCGGACGCGCACCCGGCCGCTGTCCACCATGCGCTTGCCGACGTTGAGGCGCTCTTCCACCACGGGGATGTAGTCGGCGTCGGTCGCTGCGCCGCGCGCGGACACGCTCTCGGGTGCGCCGGCCGCATGCAGGTCCGTGTCGCGGGTCGTGGCTGCGCGGTCGGTCGACAACGCACCCTCACCGATCATGCCGGCGGCTACCGGTGCGGTGCCGGCGGTGGATCCGGTCGCTCGACCGTCCCAGCCATCCTTGCGCCAGGACGCCTCGCGCTCGTCCATATCGACCGAGCCGTGCTCCTCCATGATGTCGTAGGTCTGCTCGGCGTATCCGTCCTCGACCGTTGCGGTCAGCATGGTGCCGCCGCGGTGCAGACCCTCGGCGTGAACGTGGCGGTCGTCCTCCGGCATGAAGAACTCCTTGAGCGAACCCCACATGCCGCCGTCCTGGGACATGGAGGTGGTGGACGTGCCGGCCTCGCCGCCGGACAGGATCCGGACTCCGACCTCGGGGATACCGAGGGCGACGAGCTTCGCCTTGGCCGCGGTCGCCTCGGGGTAGGTGTCGTACATGGCGGTGATGGTCTGGGTCATGGTTCGATCTCCGATGAGGGCGTGGGGGACAGGGCCGTGACGTGCCCCTCGGGGGACACGCGTTCGATCACGGCGTGCTGCCTGCGCAGCCTCACCGGCATCTCGACATCCTCACCCGCCGTGGTCCGGCGGATGTGCACCTCCTCCTTCAAGACGAGGCGCTTCTCGACGACGAGGATCTCTTCCAGCACCGGGATGATGGTCACCCCGTTCTCCTCGCGAACCACCGGGGGCATCTCGCCCTTGGCGAGGGTCCGGTTGACCGGCACCCGAGTGACCCCGACCATGTCGCTGCGCAGGGTCTCGCGCAGGACCTGCTCGGTGGTCTCGGTCCGGGTGGAGACCCGCACCCGCCCCGTCTCCACCGCCCGCTTGTCGATGCGGGCGGTCTCCTCGATCAGCGGGAGCGTCACGGTCTCGCCGACGGCGACCTCCGCCGCCGTCTTGCCTTGCGATCCAGGGAGGCCCGGCTCGATGGCGGAGGGGGCGCTAACCGTCAGACCCGACGCTGGGTCGTCGTGGCGTCGACGGCGGTGCGGGTGAGCACCGGGTCGACGGCGGCTCCGCGACCGGCGAAGAAGGCCGACAGCGCACCGAGGATCAGGGCCAGGGCACCGTAGAGCGCGCTCTGCGAACCCACGCGGGCGGCGGTATCGGCCGCCTGCTTGGCCTGCTCCTTGGTTTTGGCGACGGTATCGTTGAACTGCTTGGTGTAGTCGGCGACCTGGGTCCGGGCCTGCTCGACCGGGATGTTCTGCGCCTTGGCTAAAGCCTGTGCCGCCTTCTCCTGGGCGTCCTTCTGCTGGGTGGCGTCACCGGTCACCGCGGCGCGCATGGCGCTGACGGCGGCATTCTTCAGGGCCTCCGGATCGTTGCCGGTGCCGTTGCGGACCTTGCTCTCGATGTTCGAGAACGGGTTGTCCATGCCGGGCAAAGAGGGGCCTGCGGCCTGTGCGGCGGTCTTCACCGAGCCGCCGATCAGGTTGCCGGCGCCGCCCAGCGTGCTCGACACCGCGCTCGACGCGCCGCTGACGATGCCGCCGACGGCCGAGGACAATAGGTACACGACGACCAGCGTCGAGACCGCCCAGGCGAGCAGCCCGTGGTAGGCGGTGGTGGTGTTGGCGGGCTTGCCCGAGAGGCGCCCGGCGAGCCATCCGCCGGCGGTGGCGGCGAGGATGCCGGAGATCACGAACCAGATGCCGGCGCCGGACGAGAGCGACCCGGCGGTGGGCGTGCCATTGCCGGCCGGGTCGACCGTCGAGAGGCCGATGCCGAGCCCGACCATGTTCAGGATGACCTGGGCGACGAGCGCGATCACCGCGCCAGCGATGACCGCGCCCCAGGAGACGGAGTGCAGCGCCATCGTGCGCATGTCCTCGGCCGGGGTGGCGAGGCTGGTGGTCGGTAGGTCGCGGTCGTAGGCCGGACGGGTGGTATCGGGGGACAACGCCATCGTGGAAACTCTTTCGTCGGGAGTGGTCGGGTCGGTC
>NZ_JAKSXU010000196.1:0-100534 GCF_022829325.1 Methylobacterium sp. J-092
CCGACCGCGACCGGCTCGCCGATGAGGTGGCGCGGCTGCGCGGGGCTCTTGAGAGATCCGCCGATACGTTGAACGCCTGCGAGGGCGTCATGCGAAACGCGGGCGATATTGCCGCCGCGATGGAGGCATCCGTCGAAGAAGGGCTCGCTCGTCGCGCTCTCACCGTCACAGGAGGACAGACCGATGGCCAGGCCTGACGTGGGGGTGATGCGCGAGCTGCTGGCGCGGGTGAAGGCAGCCGAGGGACCGGATCGCCGGCTCGACTACGAGATCTTCACCGCGTTCGCGACGCCGGGGGAAGCGAACCCGTGGGATCCGGCTGCCGGCCATTTCTACACGGCCAGCATTGACGCCGCGGTGGCGTTGGCTGGCCGCGTCCTCCCGGGCACGATGTGGGCCGTTGGCGAGATGGAAGGCGGCCCCTTCTGTCGCCTCGTCTACCCGAAGTCTGATGGCTTCCGTGAGGCGGTCAGCATGGAGCAAGATGGCGGGCCGGACTCTGCGCCCCTCGCCATCTGCGCCGCCCTCCTGACCGCTCTCATCGCCGCGGAGGACCAAGCCCCCGCCATTCCGGCCCAGGCCGCAGGAGGCGGGGATGCGTGAACTGACGGAGCACCATCGAACGCTGCTCACAGAACTCGACCGGCTCGGCGATCAAGGCGCACTTACTTGCCGTCTCGCGGGCTGGGAGCCCACACCTTGGGCAACGAACCGCATGCGGACGCTCGCCAGGCGTGGCCTCGTCCGGCGCCATGAGAGCAACGCCGAGCGCTGGTACATCACCCCCGCCGGCCGCACCGCCCTCAATCCGCCCGCGCGCGAGGGGGAGGGAGACCAGCCATGATCGACACCGCACGCCACGTCGTGCCGTTCCAGGCGGCCGCCCGCGAGGTCGGGCTAAGTACGGCGACCCTTCGCCGGATCTGCAAGGACGGTCGCGGCCCGACGCTTCTTCGGCTTAGCGAGCGGCGCCTGGGCGTCCGCCGAGGCGACCTGGATGCGTGGCTCAAGACCCGCGAGATAGGCGCCGAGAAGGTCTAGGGCTTCGCGCTTCTCGGACGCGTAGACCGCCCGGTTGTAGATGCCGGCGACGCCGGCCTTGTGACCCGAGATGTGGTTCAGGACGGCCTCGACCACGTGCGGCAGTACCTTGAGCCGATCGGCCATCAGCGTCGCCGCGGTGCGCCGCAGGTCGTGCAGCCGCCAGCCTGTCACGCCCGCGCGCGCGTCGAGCGCCGCCTTCGCCCGCGAAAACCCCTGGAATCCTCCGTCGCCCTGGCCGAACACGAGGGTCCGGCCCTCGATGTGCTCGGTGGCGGTGAGGATCTGCAGGGCAGGGGCCGACAACGGGACGTCGTGATCCTGCGCGTTCTTCACCCGATGTGCCGGCAGCGACCAGAGCGCGCCGGCAAGGTCGACCTCGAGCCACGCCATGCCGGCGACCTCGTCGCGGCGCTGGCCGGTTAGCAGCAGCAGCCGCACGATCCGGCCGAAGTCATCGTTCCGGCACGCGCCGAGCACCTTGGCGACCTCGTCCTCGGTGAGGATGCGCGCCCGGCGAACTTCGGGCGCTGGCTTCGGCACGCCGATCACCGGGTTGAGCTCGGCCGCCCCGGTCCCGACCAGCCAGGCGAAGTGCGCTGAGAGGGCCGAGCGGGCGCGGTTAGCCGCGTGCGGCCCGGTCTCCCGACGGATCTCCGCCAGGCGATCGGCGATCTGCTGTCGGCCGACGGAGTGGAGCGGCAGCCGATGCAGCGGGCGCCACACCGTCCGGAGGTAGCGGGATGCTTCGCTGAGATAGGCCGGGCGTAGCTTCGGGGCGACCGCCTCGAGGTAGGGCTCGACGCCGGCGCCGAAAGTGATCGCCGCGCGCGCCTTGGCCTTCACCTTCTCTGCGTGCGGATCCTCGCCGAGCTTCGCCCGCGCCAACCGCTCGCCGGCGGCCCGGCGCGCATCGCTCGCAGTGAGCACGCCGACCTTGCCCAACGTCTCCCGCTTCGATTGCCCCAGCGCGTTCCGGTACTGCACGACCCAGGTCCGCGAGCCGCCCTTGCTGAGGCTCAGACCGAACCCGGGCAGGTCGTCGTCGAACACCACGAGCTTGTCGCGCCCGGCGGGGAGCACGACGGAAGCTGCGGTCTGGTTCGTAAGCCGCATCGCGCCCCGGTAAGCACATGGTAAGCAGCGTGACGGATGCCTACGCTCGCTCCCGCGCGCATGATGAGGTGTTACCCGTGGGCAATCCCTCTCGCGGTCAGCACTTTTGGAGTCCGGTAAGCAGTCCTGTCAACTGTTGCGAGCTATAACCCGTGTTTCGTAATGAGGGGGTCGGGGGTTCGAATCCCTCAAGCGGCACCATTTTGGTTGCGCTCTCCGCAACGGTCCTGAACAATCCAGCTCGAATCGACGTCTGCCGCTCGCGCAGCGGTGACCCTGTGCGCCCGATCGGCTCGACGTCTTTGGAGCGATCGCCTGGACCATGCGATCCCGCGGGGTGGCGTCACGCTGTCGCCTGGAGCCGATGCGGCGCTCGCGGCCCGCCCCCAGCGCAAGCTTGCAATCTTGCCGAACGAGGACGCCGACGCTGGCGATCTGCTGTAGTTGCGGCAAGCTTTTTAATCCCGGCCGGTGCGTGCGCGGCGGCACGTCGAAAATGTAAGCGGCTCACCATCTCAGTCTCAAGCAGAGAGAAACGGACCCGGATCAGGGTTTGTCCTGCAGAGGAGCCGAGACGCCACCATGAAGACCCGTATCGCCGCCATCGCCGCCGCTGCTATTCTTGGCGTCGCCACGATCTCGTCGGCAATGGCCCACGACCGTCCGGCGCGTTACAACGGTTTCGCGCCCTACGACGTCGAGACGACGGGTTCGTTCGACGGCTTCGATCAGCGGTTCGACCGCAATCCGGCTACCTGCCGGATGAGTTCCGCCGCCGAGGGCAATGCCAATCAGCAGAACTTCCCGGTGAAGCAGTACGGCCAGACCGCCGGCGGCAATCGCTGCTGATCGGCTGGCGGGCTTGGAGGTCGTCGCCGACGTCGTCCGTCGGGTCATTCCCCGCGGCGTGATCGCGACGGTCGTAACGCGCGGGCCGTCGTTGGTGAAAGGCGGCGCGCCCGAGCAGAGGGCCGAGATCCAGCGGCGGGGTGCGAGCCCTGCCGCTTTCTCATGCGTCTGAGGCGGATCGACCGGCTGAGGCTTGATCGCGGCTTTTCAACCGGGCGTTGGGGCGACATGGTCCGCGCCCGAGGTCCGAAACCCGCGCGAGCTGTCATGACCCTCTCCGATGCCGTCGCTCCGTTCCGCAGCCTCCTCGGCGAGGGTGGGGTGCTGACCGGCTCCGACACCGGGCGCTACACCCGGGACCAGCGCGACCTGATGCAGGGCGAGACGGCGGCCGTGCTGCGGCCGCGGTCGGTCGCCGAGGTGCAGGCGCTCGTGCGCCTCGCGAAGGCCGAGGGCTTCGGGCTCGTGCCGCAGGGCGGCAACACCGGCTACGTCGGCGGGGCGACGCCGCAAACCGGACGACGGCAGCTGGTCGTCAGCCTGGAGCGGATGACGCGGATCCGATCGGTCGATCTCCTCGATTTCTCGCTCGCCTGCGATGCCGGGGCGATCCTCGCCGACGCTCAGGCGGCCGCGGCCGCGCACGACCTCCTCCTGCCGCTGAGCCTCGGCGCGGAGGGAAGCTGCCGCCTCGGCGGCAACCTCGGAACCAATGCCGGCGGCCTGCAGGTGCTGCGCTACGGCATGACCCGCGACCTGGTCCTCGGGCTGGAGGCGGTCCTGCCGGACGGGTCGCTGCTCTCCGACATGAAGCGGCTGCGCAAGAACAACATCGGCTACGACCTGAAGCAGCTCTTCGTCGGCGCCGAGGGCACGCTCGGCATCGTCACCGGGGTGGTGCTGAAGCTGTGGCCGGCGCAGAGCTTCCGCGCGACCGCGTGGCTGCAGCTCGCCGCCGGCGCGCCGATCTCGGAGATCGCCGCGTTCCTGCGCCGCGAGACCTCGGACCTGGTCTCGACCTTCGAGCTGATCTCGGCCTCGTCGCTCGCTCTGGTCGCCGAGATGCGCGGCGCCGCGACCGGCTTCGCCACAGGAGGCGGCGGGGCGGTGCTGCTCGAGCTCTCGTCCTCGTCGCGTCACATCCCGCTCGACGACGTGCTGATGGCGGCCCTCGAAGCCCTGATGGAACGGGCATGGATCACCGATGCGGTGCTGGCGAGCTCCGAGGCGCAGCGCCGGGCGATGTGGACCGTGCGCGAGACCATCCCCGAGGGCGAGAAGCAGGCCGGCGGCTCGGTCAAGCTCGACATCGCGGTGCCGGTCTCGCAGCTCGGCGCGTTCCTGGCCCGCGGCGGTGCGCTGGTGGCGGAGCGGATGCCGGGCGTGCGCCTGTCCTTCTATGGCCATGTCGGAGACGGCAACGTCCACTACAACCTGATGGTGCCGGCGGGCGAGGACCGCCTCGCCTTCACCCGCCGGGTCGAGGCGGGCATCGCGCATGACCTCTACGCGGTGGCGATCGATCTCGGCGGCAGCTTCAGCGCCGAGTACGGCATCGGCCGGTTCAAGCGCGACCTGCTCCGCCGCTACGCCGACCCGACCCGGCTCGCCCTGATCGAGACCGTCAAGGCCGCCATCGACCCGGACGGGCTGATGAACGCCGGCGCCATGGCCGGACGCGACTAGCGACGCACGCGCGCCGGCTCCGTTCGGTCCGCCGCTTCGCCGGAAATCCGAGCTTGGCGTCCCGCCGAAATACATGCATATGCCTGTTTCGGGCGTGGGCGCCCCGAATCGGTCGAGGGTGTGATGATGGTCGCCAGTCCGTCCCCTGTGATGTCCGGCGCGCTCGCCCGGGCGCTGACGCGCCGCGGCGTGCATTATGGCTGGGTCTCGGCCGCGGTCACCTTCCTCACGATGCTGGTCACGGCCGGCGCGGTCGGGGCGCCCGGCGTGCTGATCCTGCCGCTGCAGACGGAATTCGGCTGGGACACCGCCTCGATCTCCTCGGCGCTGGCGATCCGCCTCGTGCTGTTCGGGTTGATGGGCCCCTTCGCCGCCGCCCTGATGAACCGCTACGGCCCGCGCCGGATCGTGCTGGCGGCATTGGCGCTGATCGCCTCGGGGTTGCTGGCCTCGCTCGCGATGACGCAGCTCTGGCAGCTGATCTTGCTCTGGGGCGTCGTGGTTGGCGTGGGCACCGGGCTGACCGCGCTGGTGCTCGGAGCGACGGTGGCGACGCGCTGGTTCTCGCATCGGCGCGGCCTCGTCGTCGGGCTGCTCACCGCGAGCTCGGCCACCGGCCAGCTGATCGTGCTGCCGATCCTCGCCGCGCTGACCGAGGCGCTCGGCTGGCGCGCCGCCCTGCTCACGGTCTGCAGCCTGCTCGGGCTGGCGGCCCTCGTCGTGTTCCTGTTGCTGCGCGACCGGCCGGAGGATGTCGGCCTGCTGCCCTACGGCGAGACGGCGGCGAATGCCGCCCCGCCGCGCGGGCCCGCCGTCGGCGCCATCGCGGCGCTTCGCGAGGCCGCGCGGACGCGGGTGTTCTGGGTGCTTTTCCTCACCTTCTTCATCTGCGGCGCGAGCACCAACGGGCTGATCCAGACCCACTTCATCCCGCTCTGCGCCGATTACGGCCTGCGCCCGGTCCAGGCGGCGAGCGTGCTCGCCGGCATGGGCGTGTTCGACTTCGTCGGCACGGTCGCCTCGGGCTGGCTGTCGGACCGCTACGACAACCGCTGGCTCCTGTTCTGGTACTACGGCCTGCGCGGGCTCTCGCTCCTGTGCCTGCCGTTCTCCGATTTCTCCTTCGCCGGGCTGTCGCTGTTCGCGGTGTTCTACGGCCTCGACTGGATCGCCACCGTGCCGCCGACGGTGAAGCTGGCGGCGCAGCGGTTCGGGCGCGAGCGCGCCAACGTGGTCTTCGGCTGGGTCTTCGCCGGGCACCAGCTCGGCGCGGCGACGGCGGCCTTCGGCGCCGGCCTCTCGCGGACCGAGCTGCAGAGCTACCTGCCGGCCTTCTTCGCCGCAGGCGCGCTGTGCCTCGTCGCCTCGGCGCTGATCCTCACGCTGAGCCCGCCGCGGCGGGAGGCGGTGCCGGGTGCGGTGCCGGCCGCCGGCTGAAACCGCGTGCCGGCGTCCGACACATCGCGATCAGGCATCGAGCCCGATCGCGGGCGCCGCTTACGACCATGGCGCAGGTGACGGCTACACCGTCCGGTCGACGACCCGTCCCTGAGCGGCCGGCACCGGGGGCGAAACGGCAACCGCCGTCTCCGCGACCAGCGCGGCGACCGCCTTCTGCGCGTCGATCTGCTGACGCGCGACGGCGGTGCCGATCGACTGAGACAGGGCACCGGCCTGGATCTGGACGGCTCGGGCGACGGGGCTGGTCATGGCGCATCATGACCCGGCGTCGGTGAAGGGCTGGTTATGCCGACGCTTCAAAAGTCTGTCCCGGCCGGAGGGGGATCGGTTCGGTCGACGGTCCGCCTGCGGTTCGAAGTCGACCACGCGCCGCCGATGGCTCCCCGCACGCCGGCGAAGACCCCACATCGTGGCGCACGCGGTGGTGCTCGACGCGCCCCTAGGTTTTCGGCGGGTCCAGCATGACCCAGAGGCGGGTGATCCGCCCATCGACGACGTTCGCGACGTCCGCGCCGGTGACGACGACCGGCCCGTTCCGGGGGCCGCCTTTCCAGCGCAGGACGCCGAGCCCGTGATGCCCGACCGCGACGCCATCGGGCGCGAAGCGGAAGTCCGGCCCGAACTGCTCGAGAAGCTTGCCGGCGATCTCGGAGATCGCCGCACGGCCCACGACGACGGTCGTCGGCTCGTACATGACCGGGTCGGCGACGAAGAGTTCATCGAGGGCGCGCTCGCGCTCCGCGCCGTCGCGTTCGTTGAAGATGCGTTCGAGATTCGCGCGCAGCAGGCGGTCGTAGTCCGGCTCGTCCGGCGTCGTGGTCTCGTCCGGCACGGCTCATCCTCCGGCGGTGGCGATCTGCGCTAGGAGGGTATCGGCCCAGATGCCAGTTGAGAAGCCACGGATAGGCAAAGATTCTGGTGTCACGGCTTCATGGCGGCCGACGGTCCTGGTCTCGATCCTCGCGCGATCACCCGATCACGAGCCTGGTGCGCGGCCCGAGGCGGCGCAGGAGCCGGAGCAGGTCGGCGCGCTTGAGCGCGACGCAGCCCTCCGTCGGCGTGTAGCCCGGCCGGGCGATGTGCAGGAAGATCGCCGAGCCGCGGCCGGGGCGGATCGGGCCGCGGTTGTGGTCGAGGTCGATCACCACGTCGTAGAGACCGTCGTCGCGCCACATCCGTTCCGCGCTCACGCCCGGCGCGGGCAGGGCGATCGGCCGGTTGTAGCGGCGGTCGCGGACGTCGTCGCACCAGCCGTCGCCCGGCGCCGTCCGGCGTAAGGGGAGGGCGGTGGCAGGGCGAGGAAGATGGTCGGGCCTATAGCTGCCGCCGCGCAGGCGGACGCGACCGCGCGGCGATCCGCCGTCGCCCTCGCGCTTCACCTGCACGATGCCGCCGCTTCCCAGGGCGCAGGGGATGATGGCGTCGCCGGCCTGCAGCAGGCCCTTGCGCCGGTCGCCGACGCGCGGGTGCACGCGAAGCGTCGCCAGGGTGGTCGTCTTGCCGGGTCGGGAGCCGGTTCGGGGAGGGCGAGGTCGTTGAATCATGATGCTGCGCGAGAGTGATTCCAGGCTCGGCGTTCGGGGCCCCGATCGGCTCCGCCCGCCCGTGCCGGCCCCGTCCTGCGAGGCCCATACGGGCAGGATGTCACCGAAATGGTCGAATAATTGTGCACAAGGCAATTCCCCGCCGCGAAAAGCGCGTTATTCTAAGGCGACTACCCGGGTCGAAGAACCCTCGGGTTTTTGGGAGCGAGATCGCCCGCGCGCCGGAGTTCCGGGGCACGACTCGTTCCGGTCGTGCCCTGTCGAAGAGTTCCTCGGACGATGTCCAACGCCTACCGCCTTCTCATCTGCGACGACGACGCGATCCTGCGCGAGACCCTGACCGAGCAGCTCGACCTCTGCGAGGAGTTCACGGTGGTCGCCGAGGTCGATGCGGGCCGGGCAATCGCCCGCGTCGCCGCCGACCGGATCGATCTCGCGGTGATGGATGTCGGGCTGCCCGACATGGATGGGCGCGAGGCCGTCCGCCTGATGCGGAAGAACGGCTTCAAGGGGCCGGTCATCATGCTGACGGCGCAGGATTCCGAGGCCGACACCGTCGAGGGCCTCGAGGCGGGCGCCAACGACTACGTCACCAAGCCGTTCAAGTTCGCGATCCTGCTCGCCCGCATCCGCGCGCACCTGCGCAGCCACGAGGCGTCCGAGGACGCGGTCTTCCAGATCGGCCCCTACACCTTCAAGCCGGGCGCGAAGCTCCTGGTCGGCGAGCGCGGCTCCAAGCTGAAGCTGACCGAGAAGGAGACCGCGATCCTGCGCTTCCTCTATCGCGCCGGGCGCGAGGTGGTCGGCCGCGACACGCTGCTCGCCGAGGTCTGGGGCTACAACGCGCAGGTCACGACGCACACGCTCGAGACCCACATCTACCGGCTCCGGCAGAAGATCGAGCCGAATCCGGGGCTCGCCGCGATTCTCGTCACCGAGGGCGGCGGCTACAAGCTGCTGCCGTGATGCCGGCATGAGGGCCGCCCCGGTCGCCCTTCGGCGCGAGACCCTGGCGAGCCCGATCGGAACGCTCGTCCTCCTCACCGACGCGGACGGGCGGCTGCGGGTCGCCGACTTCGACGATTATCGCGACCGCATGGAAACGCTGCTCGAACGCGGCTACGGCCGCGGCGGCTGGTCGATCGCCGACAGCCCGCATCCGAGCGGGGCGTTGCGCGCGCTCGCCGACTACTTCGACGGCGACCTCAACGCCATCGACGCGATCGAGACGGCCACCGGCGGGACCGTGCTGCAGCGGGCGGTCTGGGCCGCGTTGCGCGCCGTGCCACCCGGAACGACCGAGAGCTACGGCGTGCTCGCGGCGCGAATCGGGCATCCGCGCGCGGTGCGCCCGGTCGGCGCCGCCAACGGTGCGAACCCGATCTGCGTGGTGGTACCGTGCCACCGCGTCGTCGGCGCGAACGGCACGCTCACCGGTTACGGCGGCGGCCTGGAACGCAAGCGCTGGCTCCTCGACCACGAGGCCCGCCATGTCTGGCGCGGCGGCGTGGGGCGTCACGCCGACCTGTTCGGGGCGGCGCTGCTGCGTTGAGCCCGTTCCCCGTTCCCGACGCTTCCGCTAAAGATCGCCGATCGGATGGGGAAGGACCGGCGCGGGTTGGGCATCGAAGACGACATCGCGATCCTCGCCGCCGCGCCGGTGTTCGAAGCCTTCGGGCGCGACGCCCTGCGCCTGCTCACCTTCGCCGCCGAGCGCCGGTCGCTGGATCCCGGCGAGCGGCTGTTCGCCCGCGGCGATCCTGCCGACGGCGGCTTCATCGTCCTGTCGGGCACGATCGCCCTCGAGCCGCGCGTGCCCGGCGGCGAGACGATCCTGGCCGGGCGCTCTGCGCTGATCGGGCGGCTCGCCCTGTTCGTCCGCGGCGAGCGGCCGAGCGAGGCCACCGCGCGCGATGCGGCGGAGGTCATGCGCATCACCCCGACGCTGATGCGTAGGGTGCTGGAGGAGTTCCCCGACGCCGCGGCCGCGATCCACGACGCGTTGGCCGAGGACCTGACCGGATTGAGCCGGGGCTTCGACCGGGTCCGCGCCATGCTGGACGCGGATTGAGCGACCGGGCCACTGTGGCCGGCGGTCACGATCGTGGCAGGACGGCGCGCGCGGCCTCCGTCACCGCGTCGGCGCGGAAGTGGTGCAGCATGTGCCCGATGCCCGGCAGCCGCTCGTAACGGGCGCCGGGGATCAGGCGGGCGGCCAGGGCGCCGTGGATCATCGGGTTGACAACGATGTCGGCATCGCCCGCCAGGATCCGCACCGGCACGCGGCAGGTCGCGTAGGCCGTCGCGCTCCGGCTCAGCGCCACCCAGAGCGACAGCGCATCCTCCGCCTCGGCGACGATCTGGCCGGACCGCCCGGCGAACCCGAACGGGAACGCCTCGGCGAAGGCCTTCGGCATCGTCTGCGGCAGGAACATCGCGTTCCACAGCATCGGCAGAAGCGTCGGGTCGGCGGACGCCCCGAGAGCCCGCGACAGCACCGGGCCGGACACGGGGGCGGCGCGCGGGCCGAACAGCACCTGCTCGAGGCGAAGCTCGGGAAAGCAGACCGGGGCGAGCGCCACGATGCCGGCGACGTCGTCGGGGTAGAGCAGCCCGTAGGCCAGCGCGACGGCGCCACCGTAAGAATGCCCGACGATCACCGGGCGATGCAGCCCGAGCGATCGCACGGCCGTGTGGATCAGCTCGGCCTGGCGCCAGGGCGAGGCGTCGGTTCCGCGGGCGCGGGTGCTGCGTCCGTGCCCCGGCCGGTCGACGGCGACCACCCGGAAGTGCCGGGCGAGCGCCGGCACCGGACCGAGCCACATGTCCTCCAGCGTCATCAGCGTGCCGTGGATGGCGACGAGGTCCGGCCCGGCACCGGTCTCGGCATAGGCGATCGACCGCCCGTCCGGCAGGTCGACCATCTTGCGCGGGACGATGCGCTGGGTCTCGGGGGGAGGGCCGGGCAGGCCGGACGTGTCGAGCAGCAGGGCGGCCATCCTAGAGCGAGCGCCTGCGTTCGCGGGACGGATTGCCCGCCTTGCTGCCGATGCCCGTCAGCGCCAGCGCGGCGAGGCCGAGCCCGATCAGCCCCGCCGTCGCGGCGACCGGATGCAGGGTCGCCCGGGTGTAGGCGCTGGTGCGCATCACGTAGCCCGGCTGCGTACCGCGGACCGCGCCCGCATGCTTCGGCGCATGCAGCGCGCCGGCCGGGTCGCGCGGTGCCTCGCCGCGCCTCTGCATCGCGATGATCGCCGGCGCCAGCAGATCGTAGGCACCCGGCGCGAATTCCTTGCCGGCCACCATCAGCTTGCCGCCCCCGCCGACGATGATGTCGCGCTGCGGATGCACGGCGGCGTGCAGGATGGCGTTCGCGACCTCCTCGGGCGGGTAGATCGGCGGCGGCAGCATCGGCTCCCGGTCCATGTAGTTGCGCGCCCGCTGCGGCAGCGGCGTGTCGATCGAGGTCGGCTTGACCAGCGTCACCGAGACCGGCGCATCCTCGGCCAGCAGCTCCATGCGCAGGGCGTCGGTGAACCCCTTCACGGCGTGCTTGCTCGCCACGTACATGCCCTGGAACGGGAAGGCGAGGTCGGAAGCGACGCTGCCGAGATTGATCAGCGCACCGCCGCGGCGGCGCAGGTGCTCGACGGCGACGAGCGACCCGAACACCGTGCCCCAGAGGTTGGTCTGGATCAGGCGGACGTTGTCCGCGTCGGACACCTCGCGCAGCGGCCCGTAGATGGTGAGGCCGGCGACGTTCACCCAGGTGTCGAAGCCGCCGAACGCGGCCACCGCGCGATCGGCCACGGCCTGGACCTCGGCCCGGTTCCCGACATCGCAGGCGACGGCGATCGCCCGGCCGCCGGACGCCTCGATCTCCGACCGCACGGTCTCGAGCACGTCGGCGCTGCGGGCCGCCAGCACCACGCGTGCGCCCCCGGCCGCGGCCCGGCGGGCGGTCGCGAGCCCGATGCCGCTCGACGCGCCGGTGACGACGACGACCTGATCGCGTAATGCCTTGTGTCTCATGCCGTCCCATCGCTCCACGCACCGGTCGGCACGGAGCCGCGGTCTTCGGGAGCTACCCGCGAAACCGTGAGATGTTGCCGAACGAGGCGCGATCCAGGCGCGTCCGTTGCACGCAGGCGTTCGAGTGCCCGAGCCGGCCGGCTCGGGTTCGAGCGGCTGCGGAAGCCCTGAGCCGGCGAGGCGATGTCGCGGGTGCTGCGCACGGGGATCCGTCTGCGGGACGGCGGCCTGACGCCGTCCCGCGCATCGGGACCGTCAGGTGACAGGGCGGTCGGCCGCTTGTAAGCACGGGCGCTCACGAAAACCCTGTCCGGAAGACCCATGTCCCACGCCGCCCTCGCCCAGACCATCGAAGCCGCCTGGGAGGACCGCGCCGGCATCGACACGAGCACGCGCGGCGCCGTTCGCGAGGCGGTCGAGGCGGCCCTCGCCCTGCTCGATTCCGGCGAGGCGCGCGTCGCCGAGAAGAGCGGCGACCAGGATTGGGTCGTCAACCAGTGGCTGAAGAAGGCGGTGCTGCTGTCCTTCCGCCTCAACGACATGGCGCCGATCTCCGGAGGCCCCGGCGAGGCGCCGTGGTGGGACAAGGTGCCCTCGAAGTTCGAGGGCTGGAGCGAGGCCGAGTTCCGCGCCGCGGGCTTCCGCGCCGTTCCCGGCTGCTTCGTCCGCCGCGGCTCGTTCATCGCGCCCGGCGCCGTGCTGATGCCGTCGTTCATCAATCTCGGGGCGCGGGTCGGCAAGGGCACCATGGTCGACACCTGGGTGACGATCGGCTCCTGCGCCCAGGTCGGCGACAACTGCCACATCTCGGGCGGCGCCGGCATCGCCGGCGTGCTCGAGCCGCTGCAGGCCAACCCGGTGATCATCGAGGACAACTGCTTCATCGGCGCCCGCGCCGAGGTGGCCGAGGGCGTGATCGTCGGCGAGGGCAGCGTGCTGTCGATGGGCGTCTACATCGGCGCCTCGACCCGCATCGTCGACCGCACCACCGGCGAGGTCTTCTACGGCCGCGTGCCGCCCTATTCGGTGGTCGTCTCCGGCACGATGCCGGGCAAGGCGCTGCCGGACGGCTCGCCCGGACCGGGCCTGTACTGCGCCGTCATCGTCAAGCGCGTCGACGCCGGCACCCGCGCCAAGACCGCGATCAACGAGCTGCTGCGCACCTGATCCGAGCCGGGCCCGATCCGATGCGCGAGACCGCGACCCTCGACCTCACGGTGGCCGGCCGCTCGGTGCCGACGCCGTGCGATCGGATCGGGGCCGGCCCCGACGTGCTGCTGCTGCCGGCGCTCTCGACGATCGCGTCGCGAGCCGAGATGCGCGGCCTCGCCGACCAGCTCGCCTGGGACCATCGCTGCCTGATCCCGGACTGGCCCGGCTTCGGTGCGCATCCGCGGGCGCGGCTGCCGCTGAATCCGGCGACGTTCCACGCCTACCTCGACGCGCTGCTCGCGGCTGCACCCGGTCCCTACGCACTCGGCGTCGCCGCCGGCCACGCGGCGGGCTACCTGGTGGCCGCCGCCCGCCGGCATCCGACGGCGTTCGCCCGGCTCGTCCTGGTGGCGCCGACCTGGCGAGGCCCGCTCCCGACCGTGATGGGACCGGAGCGCCGGGGCCTATTCACCGCGATCCGCCGCGCGGTCGAGACGCCGGGGCTGGGCGACGTCCTCTATGCCCTCAACATCCGGCCCAAGGTGATCGGCCGGATGATGCGCGCTCACGTCTACGGCGACGCGGCGCACGTCACCGACGCGCTGATCGCGGAGAAGACCGCGATCACCCGCCAGCGCGGCGCGCGCTTCGGCACGGCGGCCTTCGTCACCGGCGGGCTCGATCCGGTGCCGACGCGCGAGGCCTTCCTCGCCCTGTTCGGCGACGGCCTGCCGCCGATCCGGGTGCTGCGCCCGAGCCGCGCCCCGCGCCGGTCCGGCGCCGAGATGGACGCGCTCGTCGCGTCGGGCCGCGTCGAGGGCCGACCGGTGCCGGGCGCCCTCAGCCCGCACGAGGAATATCCGGCCGAGACCGCCGAGGCGATCCGCGCGGCCTGACGCGCCTCAGCTCCAGGCGTGAGAGGGGGGCGCCACCCCGTTGAGCGCGTGGTTGCCGACGATCGCCACCTTCCAGCGGACGGGGTCGTGCAGCGTGTGCGTCCGCGCGTTGCGCCAGTGCCGGTCGAGGTTGTGCTCGGCGAGCGTCGAGCGGGTGCCGCCGAGCTCGAACAGCTTGTTCGAGGCCGCGAGCGCGATCTCGGTGGTGAGCACCTTCGATTCGGCGACCGCGATCTTGGCGGCGTTCACCAGCCCCGCATCGTGGTCGACGAGCGCGGCGTCGATCGCGAGGCCGGCGCGGTCGAGGATCGCTTCGGCCGCGTGCAGGCGGATGGTGAGGTCGCCGACGGCCTGGATCGTGTAGGGGTCGTCGGAGGCCCGATCCTGACCGGCATCGATCCACGGCCGCGCCTTCTCGCGCACGAAGGCGATGGTGTCGTCGAGGGCCGCGCGGCCGATGCCGGCGTCGATCGCCGCCTGGATGATCTGGAAGATCGCCCCGTCGAGGCGCGGCAGCTCCTGATAGGCCTTCCAGGCCGGGACGAGGTGGCTCTTCTCCACCCGCACGGCCTCGATCAGCACCGTGCCGCTCGCCGTGCCGCGCTGGCCGAAGGCCGACCAGTCGTCGATCACCGTCAGACCGGGCGCGTTGCGGTCGGCGATCGCGTACCAGGCGAGACCCGCATCGTCGACGGCGACGATCGGCACGAGGTGGGCGAGCAGCGCCCCAGTGGCGTAGAACTTCTGGCCCTGCACGATCACGTGGTCGCCGTGGTCGGTGAAGTGGGTGGCGAAGTCGGCGGCGCGCGCCGTGCCCTTCTCCGAGAACGCGTTGCCGAAGCGGGTGCCGCGCAGCACCTCGGCGAACAGGAGGGCCTGCTGCTCGGGGTCCGACACGGTGCGGATCGCGGCGACGATGCCGAGGTGGTTCTGCGCGATCTGCGCGATCGAAGGGTCGGCCGCAGCGACGATGGCGATCACCTGCGCCAGCGTCCGATACGACACCTCGGGGCCGCCGTGCTCGCGCGGAACGTTGATCGACCATAGGCCGCTCTGCGAGAACCGGTCGAGCTCCGCCAGCGGCCGGGCATGCGCGAGGTCGCGCTCCGACGCCCCCTCGCGGATCGAGGCGGCGAGCGCGTGGGCGACGCGGATCGCCTCGGCGTCGTCGCGGATGATGTGGGCGGCCTCGGATGGACGGGCCGGGCCCGGGACGCCGCGAGAGGACGCTGTTCCGGACAGCGCCTGGGTGCTGACGGCGATGTTCATCGATGTCTCCGAAGTTCGAGGGCGGTCGTCGGATACGCATCCGCCTCTTCCCGATCGCGCGGCGAGGGGATGCTCGGCATCGGCGCGCCTACGCCGCCTCGGCGCGCTCAGCGCGCTCGGCGCGGGCCGCTTCGAGCGCGCGGACCCGCGGGATGATGTGCGCGCCGAAATACGCCACGTCCTCCTGGAAATGCAGGAAGGCCAGCAGCGCGAGATCGGTCCCGGCATCCTTGAGCGCGATGATGCGCTCGGCGATCTGGTCCGGCGTGCCGATCAGGTTGGTCTTGAAGCCGTCGTTGTACTGGACGAGGTCCTCGAAGGTCGATTTCGCCCAGTTGCCCTCGCCCTCGGGCGAAGCCCTGCCGGCGTTCTTCGCCTCGTGGCCGAAAGCCTTCACCGCATCCGGGTTGGCATGGTCGATGATCTCCTGCAGCACGGCGCGCGCCTCGGCCTCGGTGTCGCGCGCGATGACGAAGGCGTTCACGCCGACCTTGACCGCATGGCCGTTGGCGGCGGCTTTCGCCTGCAGGTCGGCGACCTGCGCCCGGATGCCCTCGGGGGTGTTGCCGTTGGTGAAGTACCAATCCGACACCCGCGCCGCCATGTCGCGCGCCGCCCGCGACGAGCCGCCCTGGAATATCTCCGGCGTCACCGCCGGCTTCGGCTTGAGGTTGTAATCGGTGTAGCGATAGAAATCGCCGCGGAACGTGTAGTTCTCCTGAGTCCAGATCCCGCGAAGCGCGGTGATGAACTCCTCGGAGCGCCGGTAGCGCTCGTCGTGGTCGAGCCACGGCTCGCCGATGGCGCGGAACTCGCCCGAGAACCAGCCCGAGACCACGTTGATCGCGATGCGGTTGTCGGTCAGCTCGCTGATCGTTGCGATCTGCTTGGCCGCGATGGTCGGGTTCCACGGCCCGGGCAGCAGCGCGGCGATGACCTTGAGCCTGGTCGTCACGGCGAGCAGCGCGTGGCTGAAGGCCACCGATTCGTGCTGGTACTCGGCGCCGTAGCCGGCGGTGAAGCGGATCTGCGTCAGCGCGTAGTCGAAGCCGGCATCCTCGGCGATCCGCGCGAGCTTGCGGTTGTAATCGCCGTCCCAGCTCGTGCGCTGCGGGATCGCGCTGATGACGAGCCCCCCGGAGACGTTCGGCACCCAGTAGGCGAAGCGGATCGGCTCTTCGGTCGCGTTGCGGTTGGTCATGGGGTTGCGCCTCCTCGTCGGTCAGGCCTCCCGCAAGGGCGAAGAGCGATCGTCCCGCATGGTCGCGGATCGAAGATCGCATCGAGCAGCCGCTCGCCGTCGTGCCGATTTGCCTGCCCGCCAAGTATTCTCAAAGTCGATGCCGCCGTCAAAGGAAGCAACGCGCAATCTTTTGCCTGAACGAGCAAGAAATTTCCGTCGCCCGTCCTTCCGGGGAACGAAGCTTCCCCGAGCCGAGCGCAGCGGCCGACGCACCACGCGAACGATCGTATCGACGTTCTTCACAAAGAACGATCATGGGCCGAGCTCGCGGAAGAGGTCGGTCGTTTCGTGGCGCACGAAGTGAAGGAGAACGAAAAACCCCCTCACGATCGCATCGGGCAACGATCACCTCAACCGGAGCGTTCTTTTGCAAGAACGTTTCATTGACCGCGTGCACCGCACGCCTCACCTTTGGGAGGACATCGCGGCACGGTCCGAAGCGGTGGCGGCGCGGCCGTCTTGCGTCCGGCCCGTGCCTTGCGCCACCTTCCTTTCGAGACGAGATCCGACGATGACGCGACCGAAACTCGTGGGCTTCAGCGCCAACCTTCAGCGCCCGTCCAAGACCCGCGCCCTGGTCGAGGCCGTGGCCGAGGCCGCCACCGTCGACGGCGGCCTCGACCTTCGGCTGTTCGATCTCGTCGATGCCGGCACCGGGCTCGGCGCGGCCTGGTCGCGGGATGCGCTGTCGCTTCCCGCCCGCCGGGTGATCGAGGCGATCGAGGGCGCCGACGCGCTGGTCGTCGGCTCGCCGGTCTACAAGGGCAGCTTCACCGGGCTGTTCAAGCACGTCTTCGACCTGATCGATCCGGCGGCCCTGGCCAATAAGCCGGTCGCGATCGTCGCCACCGGCGGCGGCGCCCGCCACGCGCTCGTCGTCGAGCATTCGTTCCGGCCGCTGTTCGGGTTCTTCGGCGCCCTCCAGGTGCCGACCACCGTCTACGGCTCCGATCCGGACTTCACCGACGGCCTCCCGACCGATGCGGGCGTGCGCGAACGGATCGCCCAGGCCGGCGCCCAGCTCGCGGCCCTGCTGCGCGCCGGGATCGCGGCGGAATCGTCCGCCCCCGTGGCGCTCGCCGCCGCGCGCTGAGACCCGCGATGATCGACCGCCGCCGCCTCGTCGCCACGGCCCTCGCCGCGGCGCTGCCCCTGACCCGTCCGGCGGTGGCCGCCGAGCCGGGCGTGCTGCGCATCGGCTACCAGAAGAACGGCATCCTCGTGGTCGCCAAGCAGCAGGGCGTGATCGAGGAGCGCCTGGCCAAGCTCGGCCATAGCGTGCGCTGGATCGAGTTCTCCTTCGGGCCGCCGCTGCTCGAGGCCTTGTCCCTCGACAGCATCGATTTCGGCCAGACTGGCGACGCCCCGCCGATCTTCGCGCAGGCTGCCAAGTCGAGCCTGGTCTACGCCGCGGCGCAGGAGGCCGGCGGCTCGGGCTCGGGCATCCTGCTGCCCAAGGGCTCGACGATCCGGTCGCTGGCTGAGCTGAAGGGCAAGCGCGTCGCCTTCGCCAAGGCGTCGAGCGCCCACAACCTCACGGTCGCCGCGCTGGAGAAGGCGGGCCTCACCTACGCCGACATCGAGCCGGTGACGCTGGCGCCCGCCGACGCCGCGGCGGCGTTCTCGCGCGGCAGCATCGACGCCTGGACGATCTGGGATCCGTACTACGCCATCGCGGAAGGCGGCGACGGCGTCCGCGTGCTGGCGACGGCCAAGGAGATCGCGCGGCAGAACAACTTCTTCCTGGCGAGCCGCGCCTTCGCGGAGGGCCGCGGCGCGGTGCTGGCCGAGGTGATCGACGTGCTCGGCGGCGTCGCGCGCTGGTGCGGCGACAACCGCGGCGAGGTCGCCGACCTGCTTTCGAAGGGCACCGGCGTGCCCCTCGCCGCCACCCGTCGCGCGGTCGACCGCACCGACTACCTCATCGGCCCGATGAACGACCGCGTCGCCGCCGAGCAGCAGGTGATCGCCGACCGCTTCCACGCCCTGAAGCTGATCCCGAAGCCGATCCGCGTCGCCGACGCGGTCTGGATCCCACCCGCACGCAACGGCTGATCCGCGATGACCGACGACCCTCATCCTCAACGTGCCGCGCGTCTCGCCGCCGTCGACGGCTCGGTGCCGCTGCGACGCCGCACCCTGCTCTCGGCCGGCCTCGGCCTCGCGGCGGCGATCGCGTTACGCCCGGCCCGCGCTGCGTCCGCCGTCCGGATCGGCTACCAGAAATACGGATCGCTGGTCCTGCTGAAGGGCCGCGGAACCCTCGAGACGGCGCTCGCGCCCCTCGGCTACGAGGTCGCGTGGTCGGAGTTTCCCTCCGGTCCGCCGCTGCTCGAGGCGCTGAACGCCGGGGCGATCGACCTCGGCTCGGCCGGCGAGGCGCCGCCGATCTTCGCCCAGGCCGCCAACGCCGACCTGCGCTACGTCGGCACCGAACCGCCGGCCCCGCGGGGCGAAGCGATCCTGGTGCCGAAGGACAGCCCGATTCGCGCCGTCTCGGACCTGCGCGGCAAGACCATCGCCTTGAACAAGGGCTCAAACGTCCATTTCCTCGTGGTGCGCGCCCTGGAGAAGGCCGGCATCGCCTACGATGCGGTCAGGCTCGTCTTCCTCTCGCCGGCCGACGCGAACGCCGCCTTCGTGCGCGGCTCGGTCGACGCCTGGGCGATCTGGGACCCCTATCTCGCCGCCGCCGAGCGCTCGACCGGTGCGCGCATCCTCGCCGACGGCACCGGGATCGCACCGAACCGCCAGTTCTACCTGTCGCGCCGCGTCTTCACCGAGGCGAGCCCGGACATCGTGTCCGCGATCCTGAAGGCGATCGCCGAGGTCGACACCTGGGCCGCCGGCAACGGCGGCACGGTCGCCTCCGAGCTTGCGCCCTCGGTCGGCATCCCGGCGCCGGTGCTCACGGTGGCGCTCGATCGCCTGTCCTACGGGGTCGCGGCCCTCGACGCGCAGACGATCGCCGACCAGCAGGCGGTGGCCGACGCCTTCCACGCCCTCGGCCTCCTGCCGAAACCGATCCGGGTCGCGGACGCCGTCTGGGCCCACCCGCAACGCAAGGCCGAGATCCGATGAGCGCCACCCCCTCCCGCATCCGCGACGCCGCCGTGCCCTGGCTGCTGCCGGTGGCGATTCTCGTCGGCTGGCAGGCGGCGGTCTCGGCCGGCCTGGTCTCGAACCGCTTCATGCCGGCGCCGCTCGACGTGGTCCGCGCCGGGATCGAGGCCGGCCGCACCGGCGAGCTCTGGACCAATCTCGGCGTCAGCACGCTGCGCGCGCTCGCCGGCTTCGTGGTCGGCGGCGGCATCGGCTTCGGCCTCGGCCTCGCCAACGGGCTCTCGCGCCTGTCCGAGCGCCTGACCGACACCTCGGTTCAGATGGTGCGCAACGTGCCCCACCTGTCGCTGATTCCGCTGGTGATCCTGTGGTTTGGCATCGGCGAGGAGGCCAAGCTGTTCCTGGTGGCGCTCGGCGTGTTCTTCCCGATCTACGCCAACACCCTGCACGGCATCCGCTCGGTCGATCCGGCCCTGGTCGAGATGGGCCGCGTCTACGGCATGTCGAACGCCGAGCTGTTCCGCCGCGTGGTGCTGCCGGGCGCGCTGCCGTCGATCTTCGTCGGCCTGCGTTACGCCCTCGGGATCATGTGGCTGACGCTCATCGTCGCCGAGACCATCTCGGCCTCCTCGGGCCTCGGCTACATGGCGATGCAGGCACGCGAGTTCATGCTGGTCGACGTCGTGGTGCTGGCGATCCTGATCTACGCCGCGCTCGGCAAGCTCGCCGACGCGCTGACGCGGCAGCTGGAGCGCAGCTGCCTCGCCTGGAACCCCGCCTACAGGAGCGCCTGATGCTGCTCGACGCCCAACTCCGCGACAAGCCGCCGGCGCGGGAACCAGACACCGGCGCGCCTGCGCTGTCTCAGGGGGAGAGGGTCGCGACGCCCTCGGGCAGCGCGCAACCTTCACCCCGATCCTCTCCCGACCGGGCGGGGGAGCAACGCGGCATCGCGGTCACCGTCCGCGACCTTCTAAAGAGCTTCGACGGCAACGCCGTAATCGCGGGGCTCGACCTGTTCCTGCCCGCCGGCGGCTTCACGGCGGTGGTCGGCCGCTCCGGTTGCGGCAAGAGCACCCTGCTGCGCCTGATCCTCGGCCTCGAGACCCCGACCTCCGGGCGCATCGGCCTCGACGAAGCCGAGGCCGGTCCGCGCCGGTCTCAGCGGCCGCGGCGCATCATGTTCCAGGAGCCGCGGCTGCTGCCCTGGGCCCGCGTGGTCGACAACGTCGCCGTTGGACTGTCCGGCACCGGCACCAAGGCCGAGCGTCGGGCGCGTGCGCTCGCGGCCCTCGAGGAGGTCGGCCTGGCCGACAAGGCCGGCGTCTGGCCCGCCACCCTGTCCGGCGGCCAGCGCCAGCGCGTGGCGCTCGCCCGGGCGCTGGTCAGCGGACCCGGCCTGCTGGCGCTCGACGAGCCGCTCGGCGCGCTCGACGCGCTCACCCGCATCGGCATGCAGGACCTGATCGAGCGGATCTGGCGGGCGCAGGGCTTCACCGCGCTCCTCGTGACCCACGACGTCGCGGAAGCCGTGGCGATGGCCGACCGCATCCTCGTCGTCGACGAAGGCCGCATCGCCCTCGATCTGCGGGTCGACGTGCCCCGGCCGCGCCGCCGCGGCGATCCCGACCTGGCGCGGCTCGAAGGCCGCATCCTCGAGCACCTGCTCGGCACGCCCACGGCGGCCTGAGCCGACACGGAGACCTTTCGATGACCGCCTCGACCGACGGAAAGACCGACGTCCTCTGGTTCCTGCCGACGCACGGCGACGGCCGCTATCTCGGCGCGTCGGAGGGCGCGCGCGACGTGTCGCTGAGCTATCTCCGCCAGATCGCGCAGGGCGCCGACGCCCTCGGCTATTACGGCGTGCTGCTGCCCACCGGCCGCTCCTGCGAGGATTCCTGGGTGATCGCCTCGGCGCTTGCGCCGCTGACGCAGCGCCTGCGCTTCCTGGTCGCCGTGCGTCCCGGCCTGATGGAGCCGTCGGCGGCCACCCGCATGGCCTCGACGCTGGACCGGATCTCGGACGGCCGCCTGCTGATCAACGTCGTCACCGGCGGCGATCCGGTGGAGCTGCGCGGCGACGGCGTGTTCCTCGACCACGACGCGCGCTACGCGGTGACCGACGAGTTCCTCCACATCTGGCGCGGCCTGATGGCCGGCGAGACCGTCTCGTTCACGGGCAAGCACCTCTCGGCGGAGAACGGCCGGCTGATCTTCCCCCCGGTGCAGAAGCCCTATCCGCCGCTCTACTTCGGCGGCTCGTCGCCGGCCGGCATCGACGTGGCGGCCGAGCATTGCGACGTCTACCTTACCTGGGGCGAGCCGCCGGCCGGCGTCGCCGAGAAGATCGCGACCGCGAAGGCGGCCGCGGAGGCGCGCGGCAAGACCTTCTCCTACGGCATCCGCCTGCACGTCATCGTCCGCGAGACCGAGGGCGAGGCGTGGGCGGCGGCCGACCGCCTGATCTCGAAGCTCGACGACGCCACGATCGCCAAAGCGCAGGCCACGCTGAAGCGCCAGGATTCGGTCGGGCAGAGCCGGATGATGGCGCTGCACGGCGGAAGCCGGGACAAGCTTCAGGTCTCGCCGAACCTCTGGGCCGGCGTCGGGCTGGTGCGCGGCGGTGCCGGCACGGCGCTGGTCGGCTCGGCCGACCAGGTCGCCGACCGGATGAAGGAGTACATCGATCTCGGGATCGACCGTTTCATCCTCTCCGGCTACCCGCATCTCGAGGAGGCCTACCGCTTCGCCGAGCTCGTCTTCCCGAAGCTGCCGCTGCGCGCCACCACCGGCATCGGCCCCTCGAACGCCCGCAACGACGGCCCGTTCGGCGAGGTGATGGCCAACGACATCGTGCCGACGCGGCAGGTCGCGGCGCACTGAGAACCACGCCGGGAGGGGCCGGATCGCAGCGTCTCCGGCCTTCTCAAGCTCACCGCGCCATGCTATCCGGCGCGGATCGCGGGTGTAGCTCAATGGTAGAGCAGCAGCCTTCCAAGCTGAATACCCGGGTTCGATTCCCGGTACCCGCTCCACCCCTTCTGTAGATCATGCCGACGGTCGCGACGCCTGCCATTAACGGTTCGGGCGCTACCAGGTGACTGCGTTGAAGCGCTCGATCAGGCGCGGGCCGTCCCAGACCTCGATCACCCGGCCTTCGGCGAGCGCGAGCGCCTGCGCGATGGCTTCGTCGTCGCCGAATGCCGGCAACGGGTGAAGGCTCTTCGCGCCGTCGCGGGCGGTGATGACCGCGTGATAGCGCGGACCTGCGGGGGACGCCCTGCGGCTGCGGGCGATCGCGACCGGCGCCTGCAAGGTTTCGTCCTGGATCGCCTCGCTCACGCCCGTATCCCGCTTCTCGGCCATCCGGTGTGTTCTTGCTCGCGCATGGCCATGGACGACATCGTGTCGGTCCGCGTCCGCACCCGCGAGCGCCGGCCTCGGCACGATGGCTCCGCGGCGGAAGAGATCGACGCGCCAACCGTGACGTGTTCGAATGACGGGCGAGCGCAACCGTCACGCTAAGTTGCCGGCGCAAGATCGACACCAACATGGGTTAAATTCGCCGGGCGTTCCGGGTGCGCGCCAGCGACCCGGACGACGCCGAGCGAGCGGTCCCGCCCAAGCATCGCTACGGCGAGCGATGCGACCGCCTTCGGGGCGCAGACGGGTTCGTGACGAGTCCGGCCACCGTGTTGAGCCCGATGACGAGCGGGATCGGGCAATCGCCGATCGAGCAACCGCCGGCGGGGCCATGGCGCTGCAAGCGGACGGCTCGATCCTGGCATAGCACCGTCGCGAATGGCTCAGCCGAATTGCATGATCCGGCATTCGCGGAGGGGGTGCGGGTAGGGCGTCGGCGCCTCCCGATCTTTCGATCCTCGATCCGATACGGCTGCCGTCGGCAGTTCGCGCTCGACGAACGTTTGCTCGATGGAGGCATGCATCGCCTCCGCCGCGGGCGAGGGATCGACGACTGAAACGGGTATCGCGTGCAGAAAACTTGGGGCGTGGGGCACCGCCCGTCGCCCGGTTCTCGGGGGCGACGGGCGGGTCCGGATTCAGGCGGCGGCGATGGTCGCCTTGACGATCTTGTCGGGCGAGCGCGGCGGCTCGCCCTTGTTGATCGTGTCGACCACGTCCATGCCTTCGACGACCTTGCCCCAGACGGTGTACTGCTTGTCCAGGAAGCGGGCGTCGTCGAAGCAGATGAAGAACTGCGAGTTCGCCGAGTGCGGGAAGTTGGTGCGCGCCATCGAGCAGGTGCCGCGGGTGTGCGGCTCGGCGTTGAACTCGGCGTTCAGGTCGGGAAGGTCGGAGCCGCCCGAGCCGGTGCCGGTGGGATCGCCGGTCTGCGCCATGAAGCCGTCGATGACGCGGTGGAACGGCACGCCGTCGTAGAAGCCCTGGCCGGCGAGCGTCTTGATGCGCTCGACGTGGTTCGGCGCGAGGTCGGAGCGCAGCGCGACGACGACGCGGCCCTTGGTGGTCTCGAGGACGAGGTTTTCGGTGTCGGCCATGTCGGTCTCCAGGTTGTTCAGGGCGGGGGCGCTGCGCCTGGCTGCGGCGCGGCGGGGTGATCGGTGGCCGTCATCCGGGTCGGTTCGCGGTGACCTTCCGGTAGACGAAACGTAGGGCGACGGGACGCCCGGCGATCGCTCGGCCGAGGCCGGGCGTGATCTGGGCCGGCAGGCAACGGTTCAATCCGTCGATCGTCGCATGCACCAGGGTCGGGCGCGTCTTCGGACCGACGCCCCTCGCATACGTGATCCGCGGCGGCCCGAGCAAGCTTCCGTCGCGCCGGAGCGACAGCCGCGCGGTGATCTCGACGTTCGACGCATCCTCGAGGATGGCGGGCGGGCGCCAGCACGCCGCGAGGGCGGGATAGAGCTCGGCCAGGGTGTTCGGGCGCGGAACCGGCTTCACCGCGAGCGGGACGACGATCGTCGCCCGCAATGTCTGCGGCAGGCTCAGCGGATAGCCGGGGCCTTCGCCGTCGAACGCGTAGCCGTAGAACGGCTGGGCGCCCGCGGCGGCGGGCACGAGGGCGACGAGGAGGGTCGCCGACGCACGGCGGAGGCCCCGCATCGCCGCTTACTTGGCCTTCTCGGCCAGCTGCATTTTGACGATCTTGTCCGGGTTCTGGACCGCGCCGCCGGCGGCGCCGGGCGCCGCCTTCTTGATCTTGTCGACGGCATCCATGCCGTCGGAGACGAGGCCGACCACGGTGTACTGGCCGTTCAGGAAGGAGGCATCGCCGAGACAGATGAAGAACTGCGAGTTGGCCGAGTTCGGATCCGACGAGCGCGCCATGCCGACGGTGCCGCGGCGGAACTGCGCCGAGGAGAACTCGGCCGGGATGTCGGGCAGGCTCGATCCGCCGGTGCCGTTGCCCTTCGGGTCGCCGGTCTGGGCCATGAAGCCGTCCATCACCCGGTGGAACTTCAGGCCGTTGTAGAAGCCCTGGGCGATCAGCGTCTTGAGCTGCTTGACGTGCTTGGGCGCGATGTCCGGGCGCAGCTCGATCGTGACGCGGCCGTCCTTGGTGTCGAGGTAGACGGTGTTGGCGTCGGCGGCGCGGGCGGCGGAGGCCCCGAGCGTGAGGGAGAGCGCGAGCGCGAAAACGGCGTTGCGGCGGTTCATGGGGATCGTCTCCTTGAGAAGCGTTGGGGGCTCAGCTGCGGCTCGCGAAGCGGGCCGCGAGGCGTTCGGCCACTTGGGCCGGCACGAAGGGCGAGACGTCGCCGCCCATCGCGGCGATCTGCCGGACGAGCGTCGCGGTGATCGGGCGGACCTGGATCGAGGCCGGCAGGAACACGGTTTGGACTTCGGGCGCCATCGCGCCGTTCATGCCGGCAAGCTGCATCTCGTAGTCGAGATCGGTGCCGTCGCGCAGGCCGCGGATGAACAGGCTGGCGCCGCAGCGGCGCGCCGCCGTCACGGCGAGGTCGTCGAAGGTCGCGATCTCCAGCTCCGTCCCCTCGGCGGCGGCGAGCGGCGCGCAGGTCTCGGCGAGCAGCTCGGCCCGCGCCTCGGCAGAGAAGAGCGGGGCCTTGCCGGGATGGACGCCGATCGCGATCACGAGGCGCGGCACCAGCCGACAGGCTTGGCGGACGACGTCGAGATGGCCGTTGGTCACCGGATCGAATGACCCGGCATAGAGCGCGGTGCGGTTCATGCCCGCAACGCCCTAGAGGATTTTCGTGACGAACGGAACCGCCGGCCCCGGCGAATGGACCGCCGGCCGGAAACGCGAGGAAGGGCGGAAGCGTTTCCGCTCCCACCCTTCCGGTCGATCTCGATCGATCCGGGCGACCCGCCGCCCGGCGCAGATCCTAGTACGTGCCGAACTTGTAGTTGATGCCGGCACGGGCGAGGCTGCCCTCGGTCGAGAGGCGCGAGATGTAGCCGATGCCCGGCGTGCCGGCGGGGCCGACATTGGCGACGAAGAGGTTGCGGCTCCCGAGGTCGTAGCGGAGGTACTCGCCCTTGATCGTGACCGCGCTGGCGCGGAAGAAGTTCAGGAACGACTCGGTCGGCAGCGCGTACTCGATGCCGCCGCCGTAGGCGTAGCCGGTCTCCATGCTGGAGCGGCGGGCGGCGTAGGTCACCGGAGCGCCGGTCTGAAACGTGACGGACTGGGTCAGGTCGCCGTAGGCGAAGCCGCCGGTGCCGTACACGAACACCCGGTCGAAGGCGTAGCCGATGCGGCCGCGCACGGTGCCGAGGTAGTTCAGCTCGGTGCGGTAGCTGTTGGTCAGGACGTTGGGGTTGAAGGCCGGGTTGAAGATCGTCTCGGTGCGGCGGCGCTGCAGGTCGGTGTACTGCGCGTCGGCCTCGATGCCGACGACGATGCCCGAGCCCGGGGTGAACTGGTAGTTGTAGCCGATCTGGCCGCCGCCGGTGAAGCCGTCCTGCGGCAGCGGCACGCTCGAGCGGCGCAGGCCGCGGTCGACGTTGAGCTGCAGCGCGCCGATGCCGGCGGTGCGGACGTTGTCGCGCTCGGAGAAGGCGTAGCCGGCATTCGCGCCGAGGTAGAATCCGGTCCAGGTGAAGACCGGGACAGGCGTGAACACCGGCGGCGGGGCCCGGCGCGGAAGGTCGGCGGCGCCGGCTGAGGCGGCGAGGGTCGCCGAAGCGACGGCGGCGAGGGCGAAGGACTTCAGCACGGGCGGCATCCGGGGTTGGGGACTGACGTTGCAGACCAGTAACCCCGCCGCCTCACCTTGAATATGACTTCGCGGCAACACTCGGAAACATCATTAGTCCAGTCGCGACGATGCTTTCGTCAAATGTATACGCTACGTTTATCCCGGAAAAATCATCCCACGCCGAGCATCATTTTTTCTAGCACGCGCGAAAAGCCGGTGCCGAAACCCTGCAGGACGGCTGGATCCGCCGCCCTACAGGGCCTCCGCCTCACGCCGTCTCGTCGATGATCTCGCCGCCTTCGTCCTCGCCGGCGATGTGCTCGACGGAGACGACGCGCTCGTCCTTGGCGGTGTCGAACACGGTCACGCCCTGCGAGGCGCGGCCGACGACGCGGATGTCGTCCACCGGCACGCGGATGAGCTGGCCGGCATTGGTCACCAGCATGATCTGGTCCGCCGCCTCGACCGGGAAGGAGGCGACGAGGTTGCCGTTGCGGGCGTTGACCTCCATCGCCTTGATGCCCTTTCCGCCGCGTCCCGAGGTCCGGTACTCGAACGACGAGGTCCGCTTGCCGTAGCCGCGCTCGGCCAGCGTCAGAACGAACTGCTGGTTGGCGCCCATCTCGGCGTAGCGCTCCTGCGACAGCAGCGGCGCATCGGTGGCAGCCTCCTCGGCATCGGCGTCGCCGGCCTCGGGTGCGGTGTCGCCGATGACGGCGCGCTGCATCTTCAGGAAGCCGACGCGCTCCTCGGGCGTCGCGTCGAAGCTGTTGAGGATCGTCATCGAGATGACGCGATCGCCCTTGCCGAGGCTGATGCCGCGGACGCCGGTGGAATCGCGGCCCTTGAAGACGCGGACGTCCTCGACGGGGAAGCGGATGCACTGGCCGAGCGCGGTGGTCAGCAGCACGTTCTGCTCGGGGCGGCAGATCTCGACGTGGACGATGTGGTCGCCCGGATCGAGCTTCATCGCGATCTTGCCGTTGCGGTTCACCTGCACGAAGTCGGACAGCTTGTTGCGCCGGACGCCGCCGGACGCGGTCGCGAACATCACGTCCAGCGTGTCCCAGGACGATTCGTCCTCGGGCAGCGGCATGATCGTGGTGATGCGCTCGGCCTGGTCCTGCAGCTGCAGAATGTTGACGAGCGCCTTGCCGCGGGCGTTCGGCGCCGCCATCGGCAGGCGCCAGACCTTCTCCTTGTAGGCCTGGCCCTGGCTGGAGAAGAACAGCACCGGCGTATGCGTGCTCGCCACAAACAGGCGGGTGACGAAATCCTCCTCGCGGGTGGACATGCCGGAGCGGCCCTTGCCGCCGCGGCGCTGGGCCCGATAGGTCGAGAGCGGCACGCGCTTGACGTAGCCGGCATGGGACACGGTGACGACCATGTCCTCGCGCTGGATCAGGTCCTCGTCGTCGACGCTCGAATCGTAGTCGAGGATCACCGTCCGCCGCGGAGTGGCGAACTGGGTCCGCACCTCGGCGAACTCGTCCTTGACGATGGTCTGGATGCGCTGGCGCGAGCGCAGGATGTCGAGGTAGTCGGCGATCTCGTCGGCGAGCGACTTCAGCTCGTCGCCGACCTCGTCGCGGCCGAGCGCGGTCAGGCGCTGCAGGCGCAGGTCGAGGATCGCGCGGGCCTGCACCTCCGAGAGGCGGTAGGTGCCGTCGTCCGCCACCCGGTGGCGCGGGTCGTCGACCAGGGCGATCAGCGGGGCGATGTCGTGGGCCGGCCAGTCGCGGGCCATCAGCGCCTCGCGCGCCGAGTTCGGGTCGGGCGAGGTGCGGATCAGCCGGATCACCTCGTCGATGTTGGCGACCGCGATCGCGAGGCCGCACAGCACGTGGGCGCGCTCGCGCGCCTTGTTCAGCAGGAACTTGGTGCGGCGGGAGACGACCTCCTCGCGGAAGTCGATGAAGGCCTGGAGCAGGTCCTTCAGGTTCATCAGCTCGGGGCGGCCGCCGTTCAGCGCCACCATGTTGCAGCCGAACGAGGATTGCAGCGGCGTGAAGCGGTAGAGCTGGTTCAGCACCACCTCCGCCATCGCGTCGCGCTTGATCTCGACGACGATGCGCATGCCGTCGCGGTCGGACTCGTCGCGCAGGTCCGAGATGCCCTCGACGCGCTTCTCCTTGACCAGCTCGGCAATCTTCTCGACCAGCGTGGCCTTGTTCACCTGGTACGGGATCTCGGTGAAGATCAGCGCCTCGCGCTCCTTGCGAAGCTCCTCGACGTGGGACTTCGCCCGCATGATGATCGAGCCGCGGCCGGTGGCGTAGGCCTGGCGGGTGCCGGCGCGGCCGAGGATCGCCCCGCCGGTCGGGAAGTCCGGGCCGGGCACGATCTCGGTGAGCTGCTCGATCGTCAGGCCCGGATCGTCGATCAACGCGATGCAGGCGTCGATCAGCTCGCCGAGATTGTGCGGCGGGATGTTGGTCGCCATGCCGACGGCGATGCCGCCGGCGCCGTTGACGAGCAGGTTCGGGAACCGCGCCGGCAGGACCGACGGCTCCTCGCGCGACTCGTCGTAGTTCGGCTGGAAGTCGACCGTGTTCTTGTCGATGTCGGCGAGCAGCGCGGTCGCCGGCTTGGCGAGCCGCGATTCGGTGTAGCGCATCGCCGCCGCGGGATCGCCGTCGACCGAGCCGAAGTTGCCCTGGCCGTCGATGAGCATCAGCCGCATCGAGAAGTCCTGCGCCATGCGGACCAAGGCGTCGTAGATCGATTGGTCGCCGTGCGGGTGGTAGAGGCCGATCACGTCGCCGACGATGCGGGCCGACTTGACGTATTTGCGCTCCGGCAGGTGTCCGCTTTCGTAGGCGGCGAACAGGATGCGCCGGTGCACCGGCTTGAGGCCGTCGCGCGCATCCGGCAGCGCCCGGCTCACGATCACGCTCATCGCGTAGTCGAGGTAGGACCGGCGCATCTCGTCGGTGATGGAGACGGGCTTGATGTCGCTGGCGGGCGGCGGCGTGCCGGCCCCTGTCTCGTCGTTGTCGGCCAAGGGCTTTTATCCGTGTGGCGAAGGCCCCGCGTCCGGGGCCGTTGTCAGGTGCATCCCACACCGAAGCGCCGCGCGCGGCGCGACGTGGGGGAAGACGAATGATATCAGACGGTTAATTATTCCTCCCGCCGCACCGGCGCAAGCACCCGATCCCGGCCCGTCCGCCGCCTTTTTCGCGACCGCGAGCGACGCCTGCAACCGCAGGATCCCCGCGCGTTCCCACCTTGCGCCGGCTCCGGCCAAGCTCGCGCCCGAATGCCGCCGCGCGATCGGCAGGGTTTGGGTGCGGTGCGGGGAACAAGAGCTGGGCCGACCGCTTCTGTGACAGACGTGGCTGTTCACGCCCGGCACCGTTCCGGGGATCGCCCCCGCGCGATCCGGACCGACCCGTGAGCCCCGAACGATGAGGATGGTGGCCCGATGCGGCGCACGCACAACATGGCCTTCGGCGCCGAGATCGCGGACCAAGGCGTCCGCTTCGCGCTCTGGGCCCCGACGGCACGGGACGTCGTGCTGGTGGTCGACGGGACGGATCACGCGCTTCCGGATGCCGGCGAGGGCTGGCGCCGAACGACCGTCCCCGGGGTCGCGGCCGGCGCCCGCTACGGCTTCCGCGTCGACGGCGACCTCGTGGTGCCCGATCCCGCCTCGCGCTTCCAGCCGGACGACGTGTCGGGCCTGTCCGAGGTGATCGACCCGGCCGCCTTCGCCTGGAGCGACGACGCGTGGAAGGGCCGCCCGTTCGAGGAGGCGGTGATCTACGAGACGCATGTCGGCACCGCGACGCCGGAGGGCACCTATGCCGGGCTGCAGAAGCGGCTGGCCGACCTGAAGGCGCTCGGCGTCACCGCCATCGAGCTGCTGCCGCTCGCCGACTTCAAGGGCACCCGCAACTGGGGCTACGACGGAGTGCTGCCCTACGCGCCGGACGCCGCCTACGGCCGTCCCGACGACCTCAAGCGCCTGATCGACGCCGCGCACGGGCTCGGGCTGATGGTCTACCTCGACGCGGTCTACAACCACTTCGGGCCGGCCGGGAACTATCTCCACGCCTACGCCAAGACATTCTTCACCGAGCGGCACCAGACCCCGTGGGGCGCGGGCATCAACTTCGACGGCAAGGAGAGCGGCCACACCGTGCGGCAGTTCTTCATCCAGAACACGCTGTACTGGCTCGAGGAATACCATTTCGACGGCATCCGCTTCGACGCCGTCCACGCGATCCTCGACGATTCGTCGACGCACTTCCTGGCCGAGCTCGGCGAGACGGTCCGCGCGGCCTTCCCCGATCGCCAGATCCATCTCATGCTTGAGAACGAGGCCAACCAGGCCAAGTGGCTCGAGCGCGACGGCTCGGGCAAGCCGCTCCAGCACGACGCCCAGTGGGCCGACGACCTGCACCATTGCTGGCACGTGCTGCTGACGGGCGAGGATTCCGGCTACTACGAGAGCTTCAGCGACAAGCCGGTCGAGCGGCTGGCGCGCTGCTTGTCGGAGGGGTTCGCCTATCAGGGCGAGCCGTTCAAGACGCTGGGCGACCATCCGCGCGGCGAGCCCTCGGCCCACCTGCCGCCGACCGCGTTCGTGACGTTCCTGCAGAACCACGACCAGGTCGGCAACCGCGCGCTCGGCGAGCGCCTGAGCCAGCTCGCCGATCCGAAGAAGCTCGATCTGGCGCGCGCCGGGCTCCTGCTCAGCCCGCAGATTCCGATGCTGTGGATGGGCGAGGAATGGTCGGCCTCGACGCCGTTCCTGTTCTTCGTCGATTTCGCGCCGGACGCGGAGCTGAACAAGGCCGTCCGGGAAGGGCGCCGCAAGGAGTTCAAGAGCTTCGCGGCCTTCGCCGACGACACGTCGGTGATCCCGGATCCGACCGAGGCCGAGACCTTCGAAGCGTCGAAGCTGGACTGGTCCGAGCGCGAGCGCTCGCCGTACCGGGAGGTGCTGGCCGAGACCACCCGGCTCTTGGCCCTGCGCCGGGACGTGGTGGTGCCGCTCGCCAAGTCCGGCTATCGCAACGCAAAGGCGATCCTTCCCCGCGCCGACGTGGTCGACTGCACCTGGTCCTACGCGGGCGGGACCCTGCGGTTCGTCGCCAATGTCGGCGATGCGCCGTTCTCCGTCGAGGCCGGCGACGACACGCCGGTCTGGACCAATGCGCCGGACGGCACCGGTGCGTCTCTGCCCGCCTGGACGGGTGTATTTCTGACGAAAGCGGCCCGATGAGCAGTGCACTGCAACGCCTTGCCGACCTCGCAGGCATCGCCGACGGCTACGTCGACGCCTTCGGCAAGCCGGTCGAGACCGCGCTCGAAGTCCGCCGCGGCATGCTCGCGGCGCTCGGCTTCGCGGTCGGCACCGACGAGGAGATCGCCCGGAGCCTCGGCGAGGTCGAGGCCCTGCGCAACGGCCTGATCCCGCCGCTGCTGCCGGTCGAGGCGCGCCGCGCGGTGCGCGTTCCGGTTCGCGGGGAGGGGACGGCGGTCTGGCGCCTCGTCGACGAGCGCGGCAACGCCCGTGAGGGCCGGGCAACCCTGTCCAGCGATACCGCCGGGTTCGAGCTGCCGCCGCTGACGCCGGGCTACCATCACCTCGCCGTCACCCTCGGCGACCGGACCGCGGAGGCCTGGATCATCTCGGCGCCGCAGCGCTGCTGGCGTCCGCGCGCCTATGCCGACGAGGGCGCCAGCGATTGGGGTCTCGCGGCCCAGCTCTACGGCCTGCGCTCCGACACCAACCTCGGGATCGGCACCTATGCCGACGCGGGTCAGGCGGCGCGCGATGCGGGCCTGCGCGGCGCATCGTTTCTCGGCCTCAGCCCGGTGCACGCCCTGTTTGCCGCCGACCGGACCAAGATCTCGCCCTACTCGCCGTCCTCGCGCCTGTTCCTCGACACGCTGTTCATCGCGCCGACGAGCATGCCGGGCTTCGTCGGCTCGCGGGCGGAAAGGCGTCTCGCCGAGATGGCGCCCCGCGTCGAAGCGTTGCGCGCCGCCGCGCTGGTCGACCACCAGGGCGTGTGGGACGTGCTCTCGCCGGTGCTGCAGGACTTCTGGGCGGAGTCGGATGCGAGCCGGGGCGCAGATGCGGGCTTCACGGCCTTCCGGGAGGAGGGCGGCGAGGATCTTCAATCGCACTCCACGTTCGAGGCCTTGCTCGAGCACTTCAAGGGGCGGGGCGCCCAGTGGCTCGGCGACTGGCCGGAGGAATTCCGGCGCGCCGGAACGGACGCCGTCGCGGCCTTCGCCGACGAGCACCGCGACGCGGTGTCGTATCACGCCTGGCTCCAGTACCTCGCCGACCGGCAGCTCGCAGACGCCTCCGAGCGGGCGCTCGCGACCGGCATGCGCATCGGCCTCTACCGCGACCTCGCCGTCGGCGCAGACCGTGGCGGCTCGGAGATCTGGTCGCATCCCGAGCGCTTCGCCGACCGCGTCTCGATCGGCGCACCGCCGGACCTGCTCGCGCCCAAGGGCCAGGATTGGGGACTGCCGGCCTTCGATCCGCTCGAGATGGAGCGCGACGGGCTCGCCGCCTTCCGGGCGCTGGTGCGCGCCAACATGCGCCATGCCGGCGCGATCCGCATCGACCACGCCTTCCAGCTCGCCCGCCTGTTCCTGATCCCGCTCGGCGGCGGCGCAAAGGACGGCGCCTACGTGGCGATGCCGTTCGAGCCGATGATCGCGGTGCTGCGCCTGGAGAGCCATCGCAACAAGTGCCTCGTCATCGCCGAGGATCTCGGCACCGCGCCGGAGGGCTTCTCGGACGCGCTGATGCAGGCCGGCATCCTCAGCTACCGGATCTTGGCGTTCGAGCGTGAGCAAGACGGGCGGTTCAAGGCGCCCGAGGCCTATCCCCGCGACGCGCTGACCGCGATCACCACGCACGATCTGCCGACCTTCGTCGGCTGGTGGCGCGGGGTCGACACCGACACGCGCCAGTCCCTCGGCCTCTACGACGCCGAGCGGGCCGAGGCGGAGCGCAACGAGCGCGTCACCGAGCGCCGGCGCCTGTCCGAGGCGCTGGCCGCGCAGCAGCTCATCGTCGGCGCCGAGCCGCCGGACGCGGCCCCGTTCGAGGCGGCGGCGCGCTACCTCGCCCGCGCTCCGTCGATGCTGACCGCGGTGCAGTACGAGGACGTCGTCTCCGAGCTGAGCCAGGCCAACGTGCCGGGCTCGACCGAGGGCTACCCGAACTGGCGGCGCAAGCTCGACCGCGACCTCGCCGCCATCGCCGCGCCGGGCGGCCCGCTGGCGAAGCTCGCCGCCGCCCTGTCGGCCGAGGATCGCGGCCCACGCTCCGGTGCCGCCCGCCTCGCGACCGCCCCGCCGCGCGCGACCTACCGCCTGCAGTTCCACAAGGACTTCACCTTCGCCGACGCGGAGAAGATCGTCCCGTACCTGGCGAAGCTCGGGATCAGCCACGTCTACGCCTCGCCGCTGCAGAAGGCCCGGCCCGGCTCGACCCACGGCTACGACATCGTCGACCACGGCGCGATCAACCCTGAGCTCGGCGGCGAGACCGGCTTCGTGCGTCTGTCCAACGCGCTGCGGGCGCACGGGCTGAAGCTGCTGCTCGACATCGTCCCCAACCACATGGGCGTCGGCGGCGCCGACAACCCGTGGTGGCTGTCCGTGCTCGAATGGGGCGCGCTCTCGCCCTTCGGCCATGCCTTCGACATCGATTGGGAACGCCTGGGCGCCAACCGCAACCTGGTGATCCCCTTCCTCGGCGAGCGCTACGGCGAGGCGCTGGAGAACGGGAACCTCGAGCTCAAGTTCGACGCGGTCGCCGGGGCCTTCAGCGTCTGGCACTACGAGCACCAGTTCCCGATCCGCCCGCTGAACTACCCGACCATCCTCAACCGGGTGCTGGCGGCGCTCGGCGACGTGGACGAGGAGGCGCAGGGCGAGCTGCTCGCCATCTCCGAGCGCCTGCGCACCATGGGCGCCGAGACCGACGCGAAGCGCCGCGTCGCCTTCCCGGAGGAGGCGGAAGGGCTCAAGCAGCGGCTCGCCGCCGTCTGCGCCGCATCGCCTGAGATCCGAGCCGCGATCGACCGCAGCCTCAAGCTGCTCAACGGCTTCAAGGGCCGCCCGGACAGCTTCGGCCCGCTGCACCGGCTCCTGGAGAGCCAGGCCTATCGCCTCGCTCATTGGCGCGTCGCGTCGAGCGACATCAACTACCGGCGCTTCTTCGACGTGAACTCGCTGGCGGGCCTGCGCGTCGAGCTGAACGACATCTTCCACCGCTCGCACGAGACCGTGTTCCGGCACGTCCGCGAGGGGCGGATCGACGGGCTGCGCATCGACCACATCGACGGCTTGGCCGACCCGCAGGGCTATGCGCGGGCGCTGCAGGCGGCCGTCGGACCGGGCTTCTACGTCGTGGTCGAGAAGATCCTGGAGCCGGGCGAGAAGCTTCGGCCGTGGCCGGTCGCCGGCACCACCGGCTACGACGTGCTGAACCACCTCGACGGCATCCTCGTCGACCAGGGCAAGCGCGGCAAGATCAAGCGGCTCTACGAGTGGGCCACCGGCTTCGACGAGCCCTACGGCTTCCAGCTTCGCGCCGCGAAGGCCGAGATCCTCGAGATCAGCTTCGCCAGCGAGCTCGAGGTGCTGACGACCGACCTCAAGGAGATCGCCGATGCCGACCGGCGCACGCGCGACTTCTCGGTCAATGCGATCCGCCGGGCGCTCATCGAGATCATCGCGCGGTTCCCGACCTATCGCAGCTACCTGCCGCCGGATCTCGACGAGAGCGATGTCGAGGCCGAGGACGTTCGGCTGATCGAGGGCGCGGTCGCCAAGGCCAAGCGCTGGTCGGCGCTGCCGGACCGCTCGGTCCACGACTTCGCGGCCGCCGCGCTCATCGGCCGGATCGAGACCTCCGGGCCCGGACGGCCGGACCCGATCGTGATCCTGCGGTTCCGCCGCCGCTTCCAGCAGCTCACCGGCCCGGTGATGGCCAAGAGCCTGGAGGACACGCTGTTCTACCGCTACGCGATGCTGCTCGGCCTCAACGAGGTCGGCGGCGATCCGGGCGAGTACGGCCTCGACGCGGAGCACTTCCACGCGCTCCAGGCGGCGCGTGCCCGCGACTGGCCGAACGCGATGATCACGACGGCGACCCACGACACCAAGCGCGGCGAGGACGCGCGCTCGCGCCTGCTCGCCCTGTCCGAGCTGCCGGAGGAATGGGCCCGCGCCTGGGACCTGTGGCGCACGATTGCCGTCCCGCACCTGACGACCATTGACGACGAGCCGGCGCCGGACGCCAACGACCAGTGGATGTTCTTCCAGGCCATCCTCGGGGCGTGGCCGCTCGAGCTGCTCGATGCCGACGAGCCGAATGCCATCGAGGATTTCCGCAAGCGCCTGACCGCCTACAGCGAGAAGGCGATGCGCGAGGGCAAGCGCAGGTCGAGCTGGGTCAACGTCGACGAAGCCTACGAGGGTGCGGTCGCCAAGCTGTTCGAGGCGCTGATCGCGCCGGGGTCCGAGTTCCTGGCCAAGCTGCGGCCGTTCGCCCGGCGCCTCGCCCATCTCGGGATGATCGCCGGCCTCGGCCGCACGGTCCTCAAATGCACGCTGCCCGGCCTGCCGGACGTGTACCAGGGCACCGAGTTCTGGGACTTCTCGTTCGTCGATCCCGACAACCGCCGGCCGGTGAACTACGCGGCGATGGAACGCGCTCTTGCGGACCAGGGGGTGCTGCCCGAACTGCTGGCGCATTGGCCGGACGGACGGGTGAAGCAGGCGACCCTGACGCATCTGCTCGCCGACCGCGCCGCGCGTCCGGCCTTCTATGCCGAGGCCGACTACCGGGCGATCGAGGCGACGGGGCCGCGTGCGGACAACGTCGTCGCCTACCTTCGCTCCGACGCGAGCGCGGACGGCGACATCTTCGTCGCGGTCCCGCGACTGGTCGCCGGACTGGTCAGGGACGCCGCCTGGTCGGGGGCGGGGTTCGCCGGCACGACGGTCGATCTCGGCGCGGGCACGTCCTGGCACGACATCGTCACGGGGGCCGGCTACGACGGCTCCGCCGATCTCGGAGCGTTGTTCTCCGCGCTGCCCTACGCCGTCCTCCGGCGCCGGGCGTGATCCGAGCGTGCCGCGCCGCATCCGCGGGCACGGCACGCACCCGGCATTCGGGCGTTAGTCGATGACGCCATCCAACAACTCGAGGCCAGCATGAACGCACCGACCACCGCATCGAGGAATGCCGCAGCGGATGGGGCCGCCCCCGTCGCGCCGCCGGCCGGCCTCGCGACGCGGGCCTCGGACGCGCGCATCCAGGGGCCGCGGATCTACAACCTGTTCCCGCTCCTCGTCGGGCGGGTCTCGGACTGGACGGCCGAGCTGCCGCGGATCGCCGCCCTCGGCTTCGATTGGGTCTACCTGAACCCGTTCCACGCCACCGGCGGCTCGGGCAGCCTCTACGCCGTCGCCGACCCCGAGCGGCTGGACGATCGCTTCCGCGATCAGGACGGCACCTCCGACGACGATCAGATCCGGTGCTTCTGCACGGCGGCCGAGGCCATCGGCCTCTCGGTGATGACCGACCTCGTCATCAACCACACCGCCAACGACGGCCGCCTCGCCCGCGACAGGCCGGACCTGTTCGTGAAGGAGGCCGACGGCTCGATCGCCAGCCCGGCGGCGGTCGATCCCGACGATCCGTCGATCCGCACCGTCTGGGGCGATCTCGCCGAGCTCGATTACCATTCGGAGGGCCCGCGCAGCGAGCTGACCCGGATCTGGGACGCCTACATCGCCCATCTCCAGAGCCTCGGCGTCGCCGGCTTCCGCTGCGATGCGGCCTACAAGGTCCCGCCGGAAACGTGGCGCGCCCTGATCGGGCAGGCGAAGGCACGCGAGGCCAGTTGCCTGTTAGCCGCCGAGACCCTGGGCTGCACCTTCGAGGAGGCCAAGGCCACCGCCGGCGCCGGGTTCGACTACCTCTTCAACTCGTTCGCGTGGTGGGATCTGAAGAAGCCCTGGGCGCTGGAGCAGTACGAGCGCCTGCGCGTCATCGCCCCCTCGATCGCCTTCCCCGAGAACCACGACATGCCGCGGCTCGCGGCCAAGGTGTCGGGCGGCCCGGAGGCCGTCGCCGCGCAGCTGCGCAGCCGCTACGCCCTCGCCGCGTTCTACTCGGCCGGCGTCCTGATGCCGATCGGCTACGAGTGGGGTTATCGCCGCGCGGTCCACGTCGTCGACACGACGCCGGCGGACCGCGAAACCGAGACCGGGATCGACATCTCGGCCTATGTCGCCGCGATCAACGCCCTGCGCGCCGAGCTTCCGGCCGCCAACGTCGAGGGCGCGCAGGCCCGGATCTCCGCGCCGGACGCCGATTTCGTCGCGCTCGCCCGCTACGATTCCGGCCATCCGGCCTCCGCCCGGCACGCCGTCATCCTGCTCTTCAACCCGACCGACAGGCCGGTGCCGGTCGATGCCGGGGCGCTGATCACCCGGACGGGCGGCCTGCTCGGGCCGTTCGTCGACCGTACGCCGGAGGCCGAGCCGATCGCCTTCCATCCCGGCAGCGCCATCGACCTGGCGCCGGGCGAGCTGCGCATCATCAGCGCCGTCGCGGCGGCCGTGACCAAGCTGCCGAGCCGCGGAACGCCGGACGGCACCGGCCGCGTCGTGATCGAGGCGGTGACGCCGGAACTCGACGGCGGCCGCTCACCGGTCAAGCGCGTCGTCGGCGAGAACCTGCGGATCGAGGCCGACATCTTCTCGGACGGTCACGAGATCCTGAACGCGGCGATCCTGTCGCGCGTCGTCGGCGCGAGCGAATGGCGCCGGGACCCGATGGTCTTCGTCGACAACGACCGCTGGGCCGGGCAATTCCCGCTCGAGAAGAACGCCCGCTACGAGTTCACCATCGAGGGCTGGCGCGACGGATTCTCGTCCTGGATGCGCGATACGCTGAAGAAGCGCGACGCCGGCGTCGACGTCCGCCTCGAGACGATCGAGGGCGTCACCCTGGTCCAGACCGCGGCGGACCTCGCCGAGGGGCGCGACAAGGAGCGGTTGCAGGCGCTCGTCGCCGCGCTCGGCGCCGAGGAGACCGGCTCGGCCGCCCAGCTCGACCGCATCCTCGTGCCCGACGCGGCGAGCCTTGTCCGCCGCAATGCGGAGCGGGTGAACGCCTCGCGCTACCCCGTGTCGGCGCAGGTGATCGCCGATCGGCTCGCGGCCCGGTTCTCGGCCTGGTACGAGATCTTCCCGCGCTCGCAGTCGATGGACGTGAATCGCCACGGCACCTTCGACGACGTGATCCGCCGCCTGCCGGAGATCCGCGAGCTCGGCTTCGACGTGCTGTACTTCACGCCGATCCACCCCGTCGGGCGCACCAACCGCAAGGGCAAGAACAACACCCTGAAGGCGCTGCCGGGCGACGTCGGCTCGGTCTACGCGGTCGGCACCGAGGAGGGCGGCCACGAGGCGGTCCATCCCGAACTCGGAACGCTGGCCGACTTCGAGCGCCTGGTCGCGGCGAGCCAGGCCCACGGCATGGAGGTGGCGCTCGACTTCGCGATCCAGTGCTCGCCCGACCATCCCTGGATCAAGAACCATCCCGAGTGGTTCGAGTGGCGCCCGGACGGGACGCTGAAGTTCGCCGAGAACCCGCCGAAGAAGTACGAGGACATCTCCAACGTGCACTTCTACGGCGGCGCGCTGCCGTCGCTGTGGATCGAGCTGCGCGACATCCTGCTCGGCTGGTGCAGCCGGGGCGTGCGCATCTTCCGGGTCGACAACCCGCACACCAAGCCGATCCCGTTCTGGGAATGGGTGATCGCCGAGGTGAACGGGCGCTATCCCGACGCGCTCTTCCTCGCCGAAGCCTTCACCCGGCCGAAGATGATGAAGAAGCTCGCCAAGGCCGGCTACCAGCAGAGCTACACCTACTTCACCTGGCGCAACACCAAGGCCGAGCTGACCGAGTACGCGACCGAGCTTGCGGGCGAGATGGGCGAGTACTACCGGCCGAACTTCTTCGCCAACACGCCCGACATCAACCCGCATTACCTCCAGACGAGCGGCCGCGCCGGCTTCGTCGTGCGGGCGACGCTGGCCGCGACTCTGTCGTCGGTCTACGGCATCTACAACGGCTACGAGATGTGCGAGGCGGCGCCCTATCCCGGCAAGGAGGAGTACCTCAACTCCGAGAAGTACGAGCTGAAGGCCTGGGACTACGACCGGCCCGGCAACATCCGCGAGCACATCATCAAGCTCAACCACATCCGTCGCGAGAACCCCGCGCTCTGGGATTTCCGCAACGTCGTGTTCACGGCGGCCTACAACGACAGCATCATCGCCTACGCCAAGACGACGCCCGACCGCGACAACTGCGTGTTCGTGATGGTCAACCTCGATCCCAAGAACCGCCAGGAATGCACCTACGAGGTGCCGCTCTGGCTGCTTGGCGAGGGCGACGGCGGGGCGGTCGCCGTCGAGGACCTGCTCGACGGCTACACGTTCGAGCTGCGCGGCAAGTCGCACCGCATCGCCCTCGATCCCGTCGAGCGCTCGTGCATCATCTGGCGGCTCAGCCGTCCGAAGCGGGTTGCGGGCTGAGGCTGCCCGTGTGAACAGAAATCCAGCGCGATCGGCCCGGTCGGTCGCGCTGTCGCCACCATCCTGCGGTTCTACAGCCGCACACCGATCACGCGACGATCATCCTCGCGCGGGACCGGCACCAACGCCCCTGAATCCGACGTGCGAGGCAACGACGCGATGATCGATCGCAGCGATCCGCAATGGTACCGTGACGCCATCATCTACCAGATCCACGTCAAGTCGTTCTTCGACTCGAACAACGACGGGATCGGGGATTTCGAGGGCCTTACCCAGCGGCTGGATTATGTCCGAGACCTCGGCGTCACCGCCATCTGGCTGATGCCGTTCTATCCGTCCCCGCTGCGCGACGACGGCTACGACATCGCCGACTACGAGGAGGTCAACCCGTCCTACGGGACGATGGCCGACTTCCGGCGCTTCGTGGACGCCGCGCACGAGCGCGGCTTGCGGGTGATCACCGAGCTGGTCATCAACCACACCTCGGACCAGCATCCGTGGTTCCAGCGCGCCCGCGAGGCGCCGGCCGGATCGCCCGAGCGTGACTTCTACGTGTGGTCGGACACCGACACGCCGTATTCGGACACGCGGATCATCTTCCTCGACACCGAGACCTCGAACTGGACCTGGGATCCGGTCGCCAAGCAGTATTTCTGGCACCGCTTCTACAGCCACCAGCCCGACCTGAACTTCGACAACCCGAAGGTGCTGGAAGCGGTCATCGAAACGATGCGCTACTGGCTCGACATGGGCGTCGACGGCCTGCGCCTCGACGCGATCCCGTACCTGATCGAGCGGGACGGCACGAACTGCGAGAACCTGCCCGAGACCCACACGGTCATCAAGGCGATCCGCGCGGCGCTGGATGCGAGCTATCCCGACCGGATGCTGCTGGCGGAAGCCAACCAGTGGCCGGAGGAGACCGCGCAGTATTTCGGCGACGGCGACGAATGCCACATGGCGTTCCACTTCCCGCTGATGCCGCGCATGTACATGGCGATCGCCCGCGAGGACCGGCACCCGATCACCGACATCATGCGCCAGACGCCCGAGATCCCGGAAGGGTGCCAGTGGGCGATCTTCCTGCGCAACCACGACGAGCTGACGCTCGAGATGGTGACGGCGGAGGAGCGCGACTACCTGTGGTCGTTCTACGCCGCCGAGCGCCGCGCCCGCATCAACCTCGGCATCCGCCGCCGTCTCGCGCCGCTGCTCGAGAACGACCGGCGCAAGATCGAGCTGATGAAGTCCCTCGTGCTGTCGATGCCCGGCACGCCGGTGCTGTACTACGGCGACGAGATCGGCATGGGCGACAACATCTACCTCGGCGATCGCGACGGCGTGCGCACGCCGATGCAATGGTCGCCCGATCGCAACGGCGGCTTCTCGCGGGCCAACCCGCAGCGGTTGTTCCTGCCGGCGATCCAGGACCCGATCTACGGCTTCGACGCCCTCAACGTCGAGGCGCAGACGCAGTCGCAGACCAGCCTGCTGAACTGGACGCGGCGGATGATCGCCATTCGCAACAACAGCACCGCGTTGGGCCGCGGCTCGATGCAGTTCCTGTATCCGTCGAACCGCAAGGTGCTCGCCTGGATCCGCGAGTTCGAGGGCGAGCGCGTGCTCTGCGTCGCCAACCTGTCACGGGCGCCGCAGGCGGTGCAGCTCGACCTGTCCGAGCTGCGCAGCGCCGTGCCGATCGAGCTCACCGGCGGAACCGAGTTCCCGCCGATCGGCGAGCTGCCCTACCTGCTCACCCTGCCATCCTACGGCTTCTACTGGTTCTCGCTGTCGTCGGCGAACACCGGCACGATCGGGCCGATGAAGGAGGCGCCCGAGCTGTTCACGCTGGTGCTCACCGGCGGCATCGAGAGCCTGATGGCCGGTCGCGAGCGCCTCGCCTTCGAGCGCACGGTGATCCCGCCCTTCATCGCCAGCCGGCGCTGGTTCGGTGCCAAGGGCTCACGGATCAAGAGCGTGCAGGTCGTCGACTGCGCGACCGTGAAGGAGGCCGGCGGCGAAGCCCGCTTCCTGCTGCCGCGCCTCGACGTCCAGCTCTCCAACGGCGAGCGCCAGCAATACTTCGTCCCCGTCGGCGTCGACGAGGGGCGCGAGGACGAGACGCTGCTCGAATTCGCCGTGGCGCGCGTGCGCCGCGGCCCGCGCACCGGCCTGCTCTACGGCGCGGCGGCCTCGCCGGACTTCGCGATCTGCCTCGCCGAGGGGATGCGCGACGGCCGCGAGATCCCGACCGAGGGCGGCAAGCTCGTGTTCTCCTCGACCTCGGCCTTCGACCACAGCGTGCCGTTCGAGGCGAGCGACGTCCGCCGGCTCTCGGCGGAGCAGAGCAACACCTCGATCGCCATCGGCGCGAAGATGATGCTCAAGCTGCTGCGCCGCCTGCAGCCGGGCACGCACCCGGAAGTCGAGGTCGGGCGCTTCCTCACCGAGGAGGCCAAGTTCCCGAACACGCCGGCGCTGCTCGGCACCCTCGAGCACGTTGCCGAGGACGGCACGCGCACGGCGCTCGCCGTGCTGCAGAGCTTCGTCCTCAACCAGGGCGACGCCTGGACGGTGATGCTCGAAGGCCTGCGCCGCGATTTCGAGACCGTGGTGCTGGCCCCCGAGAGCGAGGCGCCGACGCCGGCGGAAGCGTTCCACGATCACCTACGCTGGGCCGACCTGCTCGGGCGGCGGACCGCGGAGATGCACAATGCCTTCGCGATCGAGACCGGCGACGCGGCCTTCGCGGCCGAGCCCTTCACCGCCGACGACCTGGCGGTGCTCGGCGCCGATGCCCGGCACCAGGCCGATCGGGCCTTCCGCGGCCTGAAGGCGATCGCGGAGCGCGGGCTCGATGCGGGCCGCCCGTCGAGCGTCGCGCTCGCCGGGCGTCGTGCCGAGGTCGATGCCCTGATCGCGTCGCTGACCCGCGACCCGCCGAAGGGCGCGTTCAAGACGCGGATCCACGGCGACTACCATCTCGGGCAGGTGCTGGTGTCGAGCGGCGACCTGGTGCTGGTCGACTTCGAGGGCGAGCCCTCGCGTCCGGCCGACGAGCGCCGGGCGAAGTCGACGCCGCTGCGCGACGTGGCGGGCATGCTGCGCTCGTTCGCCTACGGCGCCGAGACGGTGACCCGCGAGATCGCCGGCCGCTTCGCGGATTCGGAGGATCGGGCGCGCACCGCCGCCTTCGCGTGGCGTGGCATGATCGATGCGGCGTTCCTGAAGGGCTACGAGACCGCGGTCTCGGAAAGCCGCGCCGCCGTGACCGACCCCGAGACGCATGGCCGGCTGCTTCGCCTCTGCCTGCTGACCAAGGCGCTCTACGAGGTCGATTACGAGGCCAACAACCGCCCCGACTGGATCGAAATCCCCGCCCGTGGGGTTCTGACCATTCTGGAGGACGCCAAGGCGTCCTGATCCCATGCGCGTGCCGACGGGGCAAGAACGGCTTCGTCGGCGCGCGCGGAGACTGACCGGCCTGAAGCCGTCCGACCTTCTCGGACGCCGCTTCGGTCACCCGAGAGAGGCACCTGAATGACGGCCATCGACCAGACCTTCGCGACCCGCACCGATCCGTCGGACACGAACCCGGTCTCGAATGTCGCCCCGTCCGGCTCCGCGCAGGCGGGCACGACGCACAGCGTGCATCCCGATGCGATCGCGGCGGTGATGGCGGCCAACCACGGCGACGCGTTCAGCGTGCTCGGCCCGCATCAGGTCGGGCCCGGAGCCTGGGAGGTCCGCGCCGTGCTGCCGGAGGCGAAGTCCGCCGCGCTCATCGTCGGCGGCGAGGCGGTGCCGTTCGAGCGGCGCCACCCGGATGGGTTCTGGGTCGCCAAGGTCGAGAGCCAGGGCCGGCCGCTCTACGAGATCGAGGTCGAGACCTGGGACGGGGCCAAGCGCCGCCGTCACGACCCCTACGGCTTCGGCTCGTCGCTGGAGCAGCACGACGTCGACACCCTGCGCGAGGTCGGGACCAACCTCGTCTACAAGATCCTCGGCGCGCAGCTCGGCTGCCTCGATGGCATCGACGGCTTCCGCTTCGCGGTGTGGGCGCCGAACGCCCGGCGCGTCAGCGTCGTCGGCGACTTCAACGAGTGGGACGGCCGCCGCCATCCGATGCGCCTTTGGCAGAACGGCGGCCTGTGGGAGCTGTTCGTGCCCGGCCTCAAGGCCGGTCAGCACTACAAGTTCGAGATCCGCGGCCCGGACGGCGCGCTGCTGCCGCTGAAGGCCGACCCGGTCGCCTTCGCCGCGCAGCACCCACCGGAGACGGCCTCCGTGCTGCAGGGCACCAGCGAGCCCGCCTGGCACGACAAGCAGTGGATGGCGACCCGCGGCGACAAGGACCCGCGCCACGCCCCGATCTCGATCTACGAGGTGCATCTCGGCTCGTGGGCGCGCGTGCCCGACGAGGGCAACCGCTACCTGACCTACAAGGAGATGGGCGAGCGCCTGATCCCGTACGTCAAGGAGATGGGCTTCACCCATATCGAGATGCTGCCGATCACCGAGTTCCCGTTCGACGGCTCCTGGGGCTACCAGCCGGTCTCGCTGTTCGCGCCGACGAGCCGGCACGGCACGCCCGACGACTTCGCGGCCTTCGTGAACGCGGCGCACGAGGCCGGCATCGGCGTGATGCTCGACTGGGTGCCCGGCCACTTCCCGCTCGACGCGCACGGCCTCGGCCAGTTCGACGGCACGCACCTCTACGAGCATGCCGACCCGCGCCAGGGCTTCCACCAGGATTGGGGCACCTACATCTACAATTTCGGTCGGGCCGAGGTCGCGACGTTCCTCGCCGCCAATGCCCGGTTCTGGCTCGAGCACTACCACCTCGACGGCCTGCGCGTGGATGCCGTCGCCTCGATGCTCTACCTCGACTACTCGCGCCGCCAGGGCGAGTGGATCCCGAACCAGTACGGCGGCAACGAGAACCTCGACGCGATCAACTTCCTGCGCAAGACCAACGAGGCGACCTACGCGCACGCCCCCGGCACGATCACGGTCGCCGAGGAATCCACCTCCTGGCCCGGCGTCTCGCACCCGACCTACACCGGCGGGCTCGGCTTCGGCTTCAAGTGGAACATGGGGTGGATGCACGACACCCTGAACTTCGTCTCGACGGACCCGATCCACCGCCGCTACCACCACCACGACCTGACCTTCGGGCTGCTCTACGCCTTCTCCGAGAACTTCATCCTGCCGCTGTCCCACGACGAGGTGGTGCACGGGAAAGGCTCCCTGCTCGGCAAGATGCCCGGCGACCGCTGGCAGAAGTTCGCCAACCTGCGCGCTTATTTCGGGTTCATGTGGGGGCATCCCGGCAAGAAGCTGCTCTTCATGGGCGGCGAGTTCGGCCAGGAGCGCGAGTGGAACCACAACCAGTCGCTCGACTGGCACCTGCTCGACGACCCCGCCCATGCCGGCGTCAAGGACGTGATCCGCGACCTGAACCGGCTCTACGTCTCGACGCCGGCACTGCACAGCCGCGACACCGAGGCGGCGGGCTTCCAGTGGCTGGTGGCCGACGACCAGGACAACAGCGTGATCGCCTGGGCCCGAAAGGGCCGCGACGCCGGCGAGATCGCCATCGTCGTCTCGAACTTCACGCCTGTGCCGCGCGAGAACTACCGCATCGGCGTCCCGACGGGCGGCTTCTATCGCGAAGCGTTCAACTCGGATGCCGGCATCTACGGCGGCTCGAACATGGGCAACATGGGCGGCCGCGAGGCCGACGCGGCGGAGAGCCACGGCCAGGGTCATTCCCTGAGCCTGACCCTCCCGCCGCTCTCGACCATGATCTTCGTTCGCGAAGGCTGAGGGCATCGCTGGGGCGGCGGTGCCGAGGGGTCCCGCCGCCCGCGACGCGCGACGAGGGGAGGTCGCCTTGCTCGAATCGGTCCGGACGTCGTCGGTCGCTCTGCCGAGCATCCGCCTGCACGTCGCAGAAGCCGGTCCGGCGGACGGGCTTCCCACGATCGTCCTGCACGGCTTCCCCGAGTTCTGGTACGGCTGGCGCCGCCAGATCGGCCCCCTGACGGAGGCGGGCCTGCGCCTCGTCCTGCCCGACCAGCGCGGGTACAATCTCAGCGACAAGCCCGAGGGCCTCGCCGCCTACCATCTCGACCGGCTCGCCGCCGACGTGATCGAGCTGGCCAACCATTACGGCTTCGCGACGTTCCGGCTCGTCGGCCACGATTGGGGCGGCCTCGTCGCGTGGTGGACGGCCTCGTTCCATCCCGAGCGGATCGCGCGGCTGGCGATCCTCAACGCGCCGCATCCGGCGGTCTTCGGCCCCTACGTCCGACGGCATCCGACGCAGATGCTGCGCAGCCTCTATGTCGGCTTCTTTCAGATCCCGCGCCTGCCCGAAACGCGCCTGACCGCGAACGACGGTGCGGTGCTACGCCAGGCGCTGGCGAAGACCGGGCGGAAGGGCAGCTTCACCGCGGCGGACCTGGATCGCTACGCCGAGGCCTGGGCCCGGCCCGGAGCGATGACGGCGATGCTGAACTGGTACCGGGCGCTACGCCTTCCGCGGCCCGGCACCGCGCCGCGGATCACGATGCCGACCCTGATCCTGTGGGGGCGGCGCGACCACGCGCTCGAATCCGGCCTCGCCGAGGCGAGCCTCGCGCTCTGCGATGCGGGCCGCATCGCGTGGTTTCCCGAGGCGACCCACTGGGTCCAGCACGACGCGGCGGAGGCGGTGAACGCGTCGCTGATCGCCTTTCTGGCCGACGGGAAGATCGAAACATGAGGAAGCCCGCGGATCCTTCGATCCGCGGGCTTCCACGCGCTTGCGAAACGTCGCGAGGCTGAGGTTCAGCGCTTGAACTTGCCGTCGTACTTGAACTCGGGCGCCGCCTTGAGCTGGTCCTTGGTGGCGCCGATGATCGCCTTCCACTTCTTCGCGCCCTCGTCGTAGCCGAGCGCCACGGAAGATGGCTCGACCGAGACGTAGCGCTCGCCCATGCCGAGGAAGCCGCCGACCGAGAGGATGTAGCTGCTGAGCTTGCCGTTCTCGATCGCGAGATCCTTGATCTCGCCGACGTTGTTGTTCGAGCCGTCCATCACGTTCAAGCCGATCAGGTTATAGCTCAGCACCGCGTCCTGCGGGACCGGGACGAACTTCGCGGCCGTGGTCGGGGTGGTCTGCTTCTCGGCGGCGAACGCCGTGCCGGAAACGGTGAGGGCAACCATGGATGCCAGGATCAGACGACGCATTGCTATCTCCACAACCCGAATGGGGTGGCTAGGAATGCTGCGCGGCCGCGATCGTTCCGTCACCGATTCGTGGGTGATCGCGCCTGTTCCGATGTCCCGAGGCCGAACGGAAAAAGCCCGCGGATCGCTGGGATCCGCGGGCTGGGCAGTCGGGTGGAGCAGCCATTCAGGCCGCTTGCTTGCGCTTCTCCGGCGCCACCTTCTCCAGGGCCGCCTTCTCGGGCTTCGCCTCGGTCCGCGTCTTCGAGGCTATCAGCGGCAGCTCGATGTCGAGCCCGAGCGTCGAGACGCCCTCGCCGCGTTCGAGCGTGATCTTGACCTTGTCGCGCTCGACCGAGACGTGCTTGGCGATGACCGCCAGGATCTCCTCGCGCAGCGTGATCACGAGGTCGGGCTGGCCGGTCTCGGAGCGCTCGTGGGCGAGGATCAGTTGCAGGCGCTCGCGGGCGACGGAGCCGGATGCGCGCTTGTTGAAGAGACCGAGGAGGGTCATGCGGCCCTCCGCAGGAACAGCTTGTCGAGGAAGGACTTGCGGTCCGTCGGCATGGTCATCGGCAGCTCTTCGCCCTTGAGCCGGCGCACCGCGTCGGAATAGGCACGGGCCGGCGCGCAGTGCGGGTTGTTCAGCGTCACCGGGCAGCCGACGTTCGAGGCGCGCAGCACTTCCTGGCTCTCGGGGATGATCGCCAGGAGCGGGATCGAGAGGATCTCCAGCACGTCCTCGACCTTGAGCATGTCGCCGCGGTCGGCCCGGGCGGGGTCGTAGCGGGTCAGGATCAGGTGCTTGTCCATGTTCTCGCCGCGCTCGGCCTTGATCGTCTTGGAGTCGAGCAGGCCGATGATGCGGTCGGAGTCGCGCACCGACGAGACTTCCGGGTTGGTCACCACCACCGCGACGTCGGCGTGGCGCATGGCGAGCTGGGCGCCCCGCTCGATGCCGGCGGGCGAATCGCAGATCACCCAGTCGAACTTCTCGCGGAGCTCTTCCATGACGCGGGCGACGCCCTCGTCGGTGAGCGCGTCCTTGTCGCGGGTCTGCGAGGCCGGCAGCAGGTGCAGGGTCTCGAGCCGCTTGTCGCGGATCACCGCCTGGTTGAGCTTGGCATCGCCGTTGACCACGTTGATGAGGTCGTAGACGACCCGGCGCTCGGCACCCATGACGAGGTCGAGGTTGCGCAGGCCGACGTCGAAATCGACGACGCAGACGCTCTGCCCGCCCTGCGCGATCGCGGCACCGAGTGCCGCCGTTGTCGTCGTCTTGCCGACGCCGCCCTTGCCCGATGTGACGACCAAAACCTTTGCCACGCGTGTCGCTCCTTGATCTGCGGTGATCGGATCGAGTTCTGAAAGTTCGAAAGTCAGTCCAGGCCGGCCATGCGGATCGCGCCGCCGTCGAGCCAGATCTGTACGGGTTTGCCCTGCAGCTGCGTTCCGATGTCCTCGGCCGTGCGGACGAGGCGATCGATCCCGAGCAGCTCGGGCTGGAACTTGCGGCAGTAGATGCGGGCCCGCGGGTTGCGGGCGGCGCCCGCGATCGCCCGGCCGCGCAGCGCGCCGTAGATGTGGATGGAGCCGCCCGCGAGGATCTCCGCCCCGGACGAGACCGAGCCCATCACCGTGACGTCCCCGGTGGGATGCACCACCGTCTGCCCGGAGCGGACCGAGCCCTCGATGGTGATCGAGGTGGAGACCGGCTCGTCCGGCACCTTCGGCAGATCCAGATTGGTCGCCGGACGCCCGCCGACGAGCAGCGGCGGCAGGCCGGGTGCGATCGTCTCCACGCCCTCGAAGCCGAGGATGCGGACGCGTCGTCCGACGAGGTCTGCCACCAGCGCCTGCAGCGCGTCGTGGTCCGGGCGCAGGGCGCCGAGATCGAGGATGATCGCGCGCCCGTCGAACAGGGTCTGCGAGCGCTTGAGCGCCGCGTCGAGATCCGCCAGCCAGTCGGCGAGCGGCGGCTCGGGCTTCAGCGCCATCGCCTTGAACGCACGCCCTCGGAAGGCGAGGGCGCGTCGGGCGGCGGGCTTCGCCGGGGCGGCAGGTTTTGCCGGGTCCGAGGCGGCCGTAGCCGGCTCGGGCGCGGACGATTCGGTGCCGGCGGGCGCAGCAACCGTCTCCAGGGAAACGGCTTTCTCGGGCTGTGCCGGAACGGGACGATCGGGGTCCGGAACGATCTGTGTTTTCACGGGTCAACGATTCCTTACCGGATCATTGACGGCGGATATGGTTACCGAACGGTTAAGGATGAGGATCCTGTCGCAATCTCATGCCCGGATCCTGTGATGTCGGCTCAGCCGCGCTCCAGCAGCGCCAGGCGGATCGCGTCCTCGACGAGCCGCACCTCGACGCCCTGGCCGGTGAAGCTCGGATCGAGGTCGTCGGCGGCCTTGTACAGGCCGTCGATCGCGATCAGCTCGGGCTCGAACTTGCGGCACCAGATCCGCGCGTTCGGGTTGCCGGCGGCACCGGCGATCGCACGGCCGCGCAGGGCGCCGTAGACGTGGATCGAGCCGCCGGCGATCACCTCGGCGCCCGAGGCGACGGCGCCCATCACCGTCACGTCGCCCTCGAGATGCAGAACCGCCTGGCCCGAGCGCACCGGTGCGTCGAGGATCAGCGAGACGGCCGAAGCCTGCGCGGGCGGCGCCGGCACGGCCGCCTCGGGGGAGGGGGCTTCGGCCTCGGGGATCTCGATCTCCCCGGTCGGCCGCCCTCCCGCCAGCGCCGGCGGCAGGCCCGGCCCGAGCAGCGCGGGCGCCGCGCCCTCGATCCCGTAGATCGCGATGGCGCGCGCCGAGAGCTCGGCCACCAGACCAGTCAGGTCGTCGCGATCGAGCGTGAGCCCGGTGAGATCGAGGATCACCGGGCGCCCGGCGAAGAACGCGGGTGCGCGCTGGCGCAGGGCGTCGAGATCGGCGAGCCAATCCTCGATCGGGGGCAGCGGCGCGAGCACGGTCGCCATGAACGAGCGGCCGCGGAAGCGGATCGGCGGACGGGGCGCATCGGGCTTGGGCTGGGTCACGGGGGTCGGCATCTCGCGTGTCGGGCCTGGACCCTGCCTGCATGCGGCGTGCGCGCCCGCGGAGCAATCCTTGCCGCGCGCTTGCCCACGCCCCTTGTCGCCCGCCGATGGTCGCGCACGTTCGAGACGCACCCCGCAATCCCGTCGTCGACGGCTGCTAAACCGTTGGACGAGAACTGGAATGGTTCTGAAACATAGCGGTTGCGCGGCCTCAGGGCGCCTTGCTACCCCCGGCACGGAACGCCGCCCTTCGAGGGCGTGAAGCCCCGTGGAGTCGGCCCGATGGCACCGCAGAAGGACGCACGCCGCCGTCCGGCCTACCGCCTCGCGGTCGTGGGGCGGATCGTGCTCGCGGTCGCCGGCGGCTACGCGGTGGCGGCGCTGCTGACCGCCCTGCTGTCGTTGACGCTGCCGCTCGTCCGCTCCGAGGCGGTCGCGACGGCGACCCTCCTGAGCTTCGCGGTGATGGTCGCCGTGGTGGTCTACGTCTTCGCCGCGCCGACGCTCGGCCGTGCCGCCCTGACGGTCGCCGGGCTCGCGGCCGTCCTCGGCGGCGGGCTTTGGCTCGCCGGCGGCTTCGCCGCGGTCGGTGCCGCATGAGGCAGGGTTTTCGCCAATCGATGGCGTGGCTGCACGCCTGGTCCGGCCTCGTCGTCGGCTGGGTGCTGTTTTGCGTCTTCGTCACCGGCACCGCGAGCTACTACCGGACCGAGATCTCGCAGTGGATGCGGCCGGAGCTCGCCGAGACCGCGAGCGACCCGGCCCGCTCCGCCGACCTCGCCGCCGCCTACCTGCAGAGGGCGATGCCCGACGCCACCGGCTGGTACATCGAGCTGCCGAAGCCCGAGAAGCCGCTGATCGGCGTGATGTGGTGGAAGAGCCTGGAAGGCCCGTTCCACCAGGCCCTGCTCGATCCCGCCACCGGGACGCCGACCAAGGCCCGCGACACACGCGGCGGCGACTTCCTCTACCGCTTCCATTTCGAGCTCGGCATGCCGCCGCTCTGGGGCCGCTGGATCGTCGGCACCTGCGCGCTGGTGATGCTGGTGGCGCTGGTCTCGGGCATCGTCACCCACCGCAGGATCTTCGCCGACTTCTTCACCTTCCGGCGGCGTCGTTCGCAGCGCGGCTGGCTCGATGCGCACAACGTGTTCGGCGTGCTCGCGCTGCCGTTCCACCTGATGATCACCTATACCGGCCTCGTCACCCTCGCGCCGATGTACATGCCGTGGGGCGTCGTCTCCGCCTACAAGGGCGACGAGATGCGCTTCTACGTCGACAGCGGGCTGATGCCGGAGCTGCGCGTCCCGTCCGGGAAGCCCGGCACCCTGGCGCCGCTCTCCGGCATGGTCGCGCAGGGCATCGCCGCCAGGGGCGAGGCGCTGGAAGGGGTCTCCGTCTTCAACCCTGCCGACGCGACACCCTCCGTGCTTGCGGTCTTCGAGGAGCCGCACGGGCTTGCCCACGAGCATCCGCAGATCGCGTTCGACGGCGCGACCGGGGCGATGCTCGGCAGCAACGGCGCGACCCGCGCCGCGGCCAAGACCTCGACCGTCATGCTGGGGCTGCACGAGGGGCACTTCGCCGGCGCGACCCTGCGCGTGCTGTTCTTCCTGTGCGGGGTGATGGGCGCCGCCACCGTCGCCACCGGGCTCGTGCTGTGGGCCGTGGCGCGGGCGCCGCAGGGGGCGGAGGCGGAAGGCTTCGGCCTGCGGCTGGTGCGGACGCTCAACGTCGGGACCATCGTCGGCCTGCCCACCGGAATCGCCACCTACTTCCTGGCCAACCGCCTGCTGCCGCTCGACCTTGCCGCCCGCGCGGATTGGGAGGTCGGAACGTTCTTCTGCGCCTGGGCGCTGGTGGCGGTCGCCGGCGCCCTCCGCCCGGCCGAATCGGTCTGGCGCGAAGGCCTCGGGCTGGTCGGAGGCCTGTTCCTAGCGGTGCCGGTCGTCGGCGCGCTCACCACCGGCCTGCATCCGCTCGCCGGCGAGACGCGCTTCCTCGGCTTCGACGCCGCGATGATCGCCCTCGGCATCCTCCTCGGGCTCGCCGCGCGGAAGGCGGGGCAGGCGCGGCACCGGCCGGCGCTCCGGGCGGACGCCGGCATCACGGGCGGGGAGGCCCTGCGCGCGTGACCGCCATCGTCGTCGGCCTCAACCTCGCCCTGTGCTTCGCCGGATTGTCGGCGCTGGCGCTCAGCCTCGACCGTCACCATCGCGACGCCTTCCTGGTGCGTCCCGGCGCGGCCCGCGCCCGGACCCTGCGCATCGCCGGCTGGGCCGGCATCGGCCTCTCCTTCGTGGCGGCGGTGGCGCTGGAAGGCTGGAACTTCGGTCCGGTGCAATGGATCGGCGCCCTGACCGGCGCGGCGCTGCTCGTGGTCGCCTTCCTGTCCTACCGCCCGGGCTGGCTCCGCCCGGCGGCGTTGCTGGCGCTACCGATCGCGCTCGTGGCGCTGCCGCTCGCCCTGAACGGTTGAGCAGGGCTCGCGATCACCGCAGAACCGCTGCCCCCTTGCCGCCGAGGCCGACTCCTTATATTGCGGCGCAATAGCTCGAACCCGTTCTCGACCCGGCGTGGCCGACTGCAATCGCGGTCCGTCCCGTGGCGGGTTCTACTCGCTTCGGAAACACCATGAAGCTGCGCAACATCGCCATCATCGCCCACGTCGACCACGGCAAGACGACGCTCGTCGACAAGCTGCTGTCGCAGTCCGGCTCCTTCCGCGACAACCAGCGGGTCGAGGAACGGGCGATGGACTCGAACGACCTCGAGAAGGAGCGTGGCATCACCATCCTGGCCAAGGCGACCTCGGTCGTCTGGAAGGATACCCGCGTCAACATCGTCGACACCCCCGGCCACGCCGACTTCGGCGGCGAGGTCGAGCGCATCCTGTCGATGGTCGACGGCGTGATCGTGCTGGTGGACGCGGCCGAAGGCCCGATGCCGCAGACCAAGTTCGTGGTCGGCAAGGCCCTCAAGATCGGCCTGCGCCCGATCGTGGCGATCAACAAGGTCGATCGTCCCGACGCCCGCATCACCGAGGTGGTGAATGAGGTATTCGACCTGTTCGCGGCGCTCGACGCCACCGACGACCAGCTCGACTTCCCGATCCTCTACGGGTCCGGCCGCGCCGGCTGGATGGCCACGACGCCGGACGGCGATCAGAGCGAAGGGCTCGCGCCGTTGTTCGATCTCGTGCTCGAGCACGTGCCGCAGGCCCGCGTCGAGGAAGGCCCGTTCCGGATGCTCGGCACCCTGCTCGAGGCCAACCCGTTCCTCGGCCGCATCATCACCGGCCGCATCGCCTCCGGCACCGTGAAGCCGAACCAGGCGATCAAGGTGATGGACCGCGAGGGCAAGCTCGTGGAGACCGGTCGCGTCTCGAAGATCCTCGCCTTCCGCGGCCTCGAGCGGGCGCCGATCGACGTCGGCGAGGCGGGCGACATCGTTTCCATCGCCGGCCTCGTGAAGGGCACCGTCGCCGACACGTTCTGCGACCCGCAGGTCGAGACCCCGATCCAGGCCCAGCCGATCGATCCGCCGACCGTCACCATGTCCTTCATCGTCAACGATTCGCCGCTCGCCGGCACCGAGGGCGACAAGGTCACCAGTCGCATGATCCGCGACCGCCTGTTCAAGGAGGGCGAGGGCAACGTCACGCTGAAGATCGAGGAGGCCGCCGACAAGGACAGCTTCTTCGTCTCCGGTCGCGGCGAGCTGCAGCTGGCGATCCTGATCGAGACCATGCGCCGCGAGGGCTTCGAGATCGCCGTGTCGCGTCCCCGCGTCGTGCTCTCGAAGGACGAGGACGGCGGCATCCTCGAGCCGATCGAGGAGGTCGTGGTCGACGTCGACGAGGAGTACTCGGGCGTCGTCGTGCAGAAGATGTCCGAGCGCAAGGCCGAGATGATCGAGATGCGTCCGTCGGGCGGCGATCGCCTGCGCCTCGTCTTCCACGCACCGACCCGCGGCCTCATCGGCTACCAGAGCGAGCTGATGACCGACACGCGCGGCACGGCGATCATGAACCGCCTGTTCAAGGCCTACGAGCCCTTCAAGGGCGAGATCGCCGGCCGCCGCAACGGCGTGCTGATCTCGAACGACAAGGGCGAGGCCGTGGCCTACGCCATGTGGAACCTCGAGGACCGCGGCCCGATGATGATCGAGCCCGGCGCCAAGGTCTACCAGGGCATGATCATCGGCGAGCACAACCGCGAGAACGACCTTGAGGTGAACGTGCTCAAGGGCAAGAAGCTCACCAACATCCGCACCACCTCGAAGGACGAGGCCGTGCGCCTGACCCCGCCGATCCGGATGACGCTGGAGAAGTCGCTCGCCTGGATTCAGGACGACGAGCTGATGGAAGTCACCCCGAAGTCGATCCGCCTGCGCAAGACCCACCTCGACCCGAACGACCGCAAGCGCTTCGAGCGCTCGGGCGGAGCGGCGAGCAGCGCGAGCTGAGGATAGCTGGAGATCGGAAAACGAAGGGCCGGGCGGCGATTGCCCGGCCCTTTTTCGTTGGGTCGATATCGTGATGCTATCGAACTAGGGGCAGCTCCCTCCCCCCTCTGCGGGGGAGGGTGGCCCGCGAAGCGGGTCGGGAGAGGGGAGCGCGCTGTCCGGAGAGGTCGCTCCCCTCTCTCGACCCTCGCTCACGCGAGGCCCACCCTCCCCCGCAGAGGGGGGAGGGAAGGTGCGTCTGCCGCGATGAGGGAGCGAAGGCTTCCCGACAGGAGAGGAGGGCTCCGTCGGCGAGCCTCACCCGCCGCCTGGGTCGGTATCCTTGTCAGTGCCGCCGCCCTTCGGCCCCATGCCCGGATGGCCCTCGGTCTTCTCGTTCGGGTCCATCACCGCATCGGGTGCGGAATTCGCGGGCTTCTCCGTGTCCGGCGTCTCGTCCGCCGGCTTGTCGTGATCGCTCATTCGCCCTCCTCGCGCTCGGCCTTGTAATGCCCGGAGGCGACGGTCTCGTCGGCCTGCGGGCCGCGCGACGCCTTCTGGTCGGAATGCCCGCCCGACGATCCGCCGGGCGTCGGCGGAGCGCGGCCGGGCTCGCCGCCCTGCTTCCAGTCGGACTTGCGCTCGGGGTCGGACTTGCCGCCCGTGCCCATGTCGGTGATCGCCGACTGCTCGGCGGTGTGGCCGCCGCCGCCGGCCGCGGGCTCGCCGCTGCTGCCGACCTGATCGTCCGGCTTGCGGGTGACGGTCTGCGAGGCCTCGTCCGTGTCGCGGGCCATCAGCGCTTGCCGTCGTCGTGGCCGACCGGCGCGGTGGCACGGTCGATCGCCTCGGAGGCGGAGGCGCCCGGCTGACCCTCGCCGCGGATCGCCCGCAGGTTCTCGGCCGGCGTCTCGGCCTCGGTCTGGTCGGTCGTGTCCTCGCTCGGCATGCCCGAGGCGATCCGCGCGGTCTCGGCCTCGCCCGCCGGGTCGCCCTTCAGATCGGCCTGGGTCCGGGCCGGGCTGCCGACGTCGAGAGGCGAATCCTGCCCGAGATCCTGCCCGTTGCGGTCCGCGTTCGCGGAAAACCCCTTCAGCGAGGGGCGGTCTGCGTCGTGCTCGGCCATGATGCGCCTTTCGGGCTGTCGATCCATCGTGTGGACCAACAACACCGACGGCAGGCGGCGGTTGCTTCCGACCGCCGGGCGCGATCGTCACGCGCCCCGCCCGCCACATGGCGGAGCGCGGCGTCTTCGGCGTTGCGAGGGCGGCGGAACCGGTCGATCAGGCCGCCGTCTCGGGCTTGCGGGATTCCGGCGTGCCCGAGCGCATCAGCGTCACGAACCGCTCGAACAGGTAGTGGCTGTCGCGCGGGCCCGGCGAGGCTTCCGGGTGGTGCTGGACCGAGAAGGCCGGGCGGTCGGTGAGCGTCAGCCCGCAATTCGAGCCGTCGAACAGCGAGACGTGGGTCTCGACCGCGGTCTCCGGCAGGCTCGCCGGATCGACGGCGAAGCCGTGGTTCATCGAGACGATCTCGACCTTGCCGGTGGTCTTGTCCTTGACCGGATGGTTCGCGCCGTGATGGCCCTGGCCCATCTTCACCGTGCGGCCGCCGAGCGCGAGCCCCATCAGCTGATGGCCGAGGCAGATGCCGAAGGTCGGCACCTTCTCGGCGAGCAGCTCGCGGATCACCGGGACGGCGTACTCGCCGGTCGCCGCCGGATCGCCGGGGCCGTTCGAGAGGAAGACGCCGTCGGGCTTCAACGCCAGGATGTCGGCCGCGCTGGTGGTGGCCGGCACGACCGTGACCGAGCAGCCGGCCTCGGCCAGCAGGCGCAGGATGTTGCGCTTCACCCCGTAATCGATCGCAACAACCCGCAGGCCCTCGCCCGGAACGCCGCGGCCGTAGCCGGCCTTCACCGTCCAAGTCGACTCGCTCCAGTCGGAGCGCTCGCGGCTGGTGACCGGGGGCACGAGGTCGAGGCCTTCCATCGGCGCCAGCGCGGCGGCGCGCGCCTTCAGCGCCTCGCGGTCGAAGTTGCCCTGGGGATCGTTGGCGATCACCGCGTTCGGCATGCCGTGGTCGCGGATGCGGGCGGTCAGCGCGCGGGTGTCGATCCCGGTGATGCCGAGGATGCCGCGGGCCTTCAGCCACGCATCGAGGTGGGACGACGAGCGCCAGCTCGACGGCTGCGTCACGGCCGAGGCGATCACCGTGCCACGCACGCCCGAGGCCGGGGCCGCGTCGAGGCTCTCGAGGTCCTCGTCGTTGGTGCCGGTGTTGCCGATATGCGGGAAGGTGAAGGTGACGATCTGCCCGGCATAGGACGGATCCGTCAGGATCTCCTGGTAGCCGGTCATCGCGGTGTTGAAGCAAACCTCGCCGTCGGCGATCCCGGTCTGGCCGATGCCGAAGCCTTCGAGGATGGTGCCGTCGGCCAGAACCAGCAGGGCGGTTGCGACGGGCTCGGCCCAGGGGGCGGGGGCGGGGCGCGCCTGAGCGGCGGCGCCGTCTTTCGGCGCGGAAGCGCTGTCTTGCAGCATCGGCGTGATCTCGCTTATGTCCGGCCTCGACCGGCGCCGTCGAGACGGCGCGAGCGGGCGGCTGATGATCGTGTGCCGCGGTCTTATCGAGCCCGCGGCGATGGGGTCAATGTGGGGCCGCGTCGAAGGCGGCTCAATCGCTGCAAACCGCAGGCCAGCCACCCGTTTCTGCACAACAAGGACAACATCGATGCTGCGCGCCCGCCTCACCACCGAGATGAAGGAGGCCATGAAGGCCGGCGAGAAGGCCAAGCTCGCCACGATCCGCATGATCCAGGCGGCGCTGAAGGACAAGGACATCGAGGCGCGCGGGCTCGGCAAGGAGCCGGCGACCGACGACGAGATCCTGGCGCTGCTGCAGAAGATGATCAAGCAGCGCGCCGAATCGGCCTCCGTCTACGAGCAGGGCGGCCGGCCGGAGCTCGCCGAGAACGAGCGCGCCGAGATCGCGATCATCGAGGGCTACCTGCCCCGGCAGATGGACGAGGCCGAGACCAAGGCCGCCGTCGACGCCGCGATCGCCGAGGCGGGCGCCGCCGGCCCGAAGGACATGGGCAAGGTGATCGCCGTGCTGAAGGGCGCCTATGCCGGCCGCATGGATTTCGCGAAGGCGAGCGGGCTGGTGAAGGCGGCGCTGAACGCCAAGGCGTGAGAGGTCCGGTCAAGCACGATCGCCTTTGCCGCGTGCCTCCACGTAGGCACGCAGCACGGCATTGATGCGGCTTTGGTACCCGTCGCCGCCGCGCTTGAAGTGCTCGACGAGATCCCGGTCGAGGCGGATCGAGATCGCGACCTTGCGCGCTGGAACCACCGGCTCCCCGGCCGCCCAGTCGAGATCGAGGGGAGCTGCGTCGGGGTCCGCCGCGACACGCTCGGCGATCGCCTCATCGCTCAGCCGATCCACGGCAGCCCAATCGGTGCGGCCGCGGCTACGATCGTCCAGCGACGTAGGCGTGATATTGCTCTTTCTCATTTCGCCTCGCGGCACGCGCAGAGATCAGACGCCGGTTGGGCCCGCGCGGCGTGAAGACGACCACGATGACCCGTTCCCCGGCCTGACCCAGTGCGCCCCACCGCTCCTCTCCATTTCGATCCGATCGGATCAGGATATGCGGATGCGCGAAGACTTCGAGCGCATCCATGAAGTCGATGTGGTGCTTATGCAGGTTGGCGCTACGCTTGGCCTCGTCCCACTCGTAGGCGTCCGACATTCCGGCGTGTCTCGGTGCCGCACCTCGGGAAGATCGTATATACAACGCGACGCGTCAACGGCTTGCCGGAAGCGGGACGCCTTTCGGCCGTGGGGACTCGTTAGGGCGGTTCAGGCTATGATGAGCGATTGCCGAAAGAGTCCCGCATCTCCGTGCGCTACCCGCCCCACATCCTCGAAGAGATCCGCAACCGGCTTCCCGCCTCCGACGTGGTCGGCCGGCGGGTGAAGCTGAAGAAGGCCGGGCGCGAGTGGCGCGGGCTGTCGCCGTTCAACGCCGAGAAGACGCCGTCCTTCTACGTCAACGACCAGAAGCAGTTCTACCACTGCTTCTCGTCCGGCAAGCACGGCGACATCTTCAGCTTCCTGATCGAGACCGAAGGCCTGAGCTTCCCGGAAGCCGTCGAGCGGCTCGCCGCCGACGCCGGCGTGACGTTGCCGGCTCCCACCGCCGACACCCGCGAAATGGAGACCAAGCGCCGCGGCGCGATCGAGGTGATGGAGCTGGCCACCGCGTGGTTCGAGGAGCGGCTGGCCTCGCCCGCGGGCGCGGCCGCCCGCGCCTATCTCGACCGGCGCGAGCTCGGCCCCGAGATCCGCAGGAGCTTCCGCCTCGGCTACGCTCCGGCCGACCGCTACGGCCTGCGCGACCACTTGGCGGGCAAGGACGTCGACAAGGCGCTGATGGGCGAGCTCGGCCTGCTGGTGACCGGCGACGACATCGCCGTTCCCTACGACCGGTTCCGCGACCGCATCATCTTCCCGATCGCCGACGTGCGCGGCCGGGTGATCGCCTTCGGCGGCCGGGCGATGCAGGCGGACGCCAAGGCGAAGTACCTGAACTCGCCCGAGACGCCGCTCTTCCACAAGGGGCAGGTGCTGTACAACCTGAATCGGGCGCGGAAGGGCGCCCACGATCGCGGCACGATCATCGCTGTCGAGGGCTACGTCGACGTCATCGCGATGACGATGGCGGGCCATGCCAACACCGTCGCTCCGCTCGGCACCGCGCTGACGGAGGAGCAATTGGCGTTGCTGTGGCGGCATGCCGACGAGCCCGTGCTGTGCTTCGACGGCGACGGTGCAGGGCAGCGCGCCGCCTTCCGCGCCCTCGACGTGGCGCTGCCGATGCTGGAGCCGGGCCGGTCGCTGCGATTCGCGATGTTGCCGGAGGGCCAGGACCCGGACGACCTGCTGCGCTCGGGCGGCTCGGGGGCGATCGACAAGGTGGTCGAGGCGGCCAAGCCCCTGGTCGAGATGCTGTGGAGCCGCGCCGTCGAGACCGGCTCGACCGACACGCCCGAGCGCCGGGCGGGCCTGGCCAAGACGCTGCGCGGCCTCGTCGCCGGCATCCGCGACGAGACGGTGCGGGGCTACTACCGCGACGAGATCGAGGAGCGGTTGCGCGGGCTCTCGCCGCGCGGCGCGACGCAGCAGCGCGGCGCCTACCAGCCGGGCGGGCGGCCGAATGCCTACGTCCGCAAGCCGCGTCCCGGCGATCCGCCGCCCTCGCCGCGGCTGACGGCCGGGCCGAGCGCGGGCCTCGCCCGCTCGAACGGCTTCTCCGGCAGCGGCGGCTCGCGCGAGGCGATGATCGTGGCGAGCCTCCTCGTGCATCCCGAGCTGCTCGGGCTCGAAGCCGAGGATCTCGCCGCCCTCGATCTCGAGGACGCGGATGCGGTGGCCTTGCGCTCGGTTCTGCTCGACCGCGCCGCCGACGCGGCGGACCCGGACGTGGCGGTGGTCGAGAATCGGCTGGCGCGGGCCGGTCTCGAGGCGGCGAGCGCGCGGCTGGCGACACGGGTGCGCCCGGGCGACCGCTGGGCCCTCGATCCGCACGCCGATCTCGTCAAGCTGGAGGACGCTTTGCGGCAGGCCGTGATCTTGCACCGCAAGGCCGGCGCGCTAAATAGCGAACTCCGACAGGCGGAACGTGCGCTCGTCGAAGAAGAAACAGAGGCGAACTTCGCTTGGCTGTGCGACGTCAAGGAGCGCTTGGCGGTGATCGCGGGAGCGGAGACCGAGGCGGACCTGCAGGACACGAACGACTCGACTGTGTCGTAGGGCCTGTGCGATGGCGGAATACGACACGCCTTCGCGGCATGGTTAACAATCGGTCAAGCGTCTCGCTTGCATACCGAACTCGAGAATACGACGCGGTCGAAGCGGTTCGCCCGGGTCTCACACGCATTGCGGCGCCGACGGCGCGGCGTGGCCGAAAGGCCCCCGCATCGTGGCGCGCCGAAACAATAGGCTGATCATGGCGACGAAGGCAACGGAACGGGACGAGACGGACACCGCTCCGGCAGAGCAGACCGATGGGCCGCTCCTCGACCTGACGGATGCTTCGGTCAAGCGGATGGTGAAGCTCGCCAAGAAGCGCGGCTACATCACCTACGAGGAGGTCAACGAGGTCCTCCCCGAGGGGCAGTCCGACCCCGACCAGCTCGAGGACGTCCTTTCCCAGCTCTCCGAGATGGGCATCAACGTCGTCGAGGCCGAGGAGACCGACGAGGCTGCCGCCGACAAGCCGGCCAATGGCGAGGCGTCGGACGACGAGGAGAGCGCCGAGGGCACGGAGGTGGCCGAGGTCGCCCCGACGCGCGCCATCGCCGTCGTCACCGCGACCAAGGAGCCGACCGACCGCACCGACGATCCGGTGCGGATGTACCTGCGCGAGATGGGCTCGGTCGAGCTGCTGTCGCGCGAGGGCGAGATCGCCATCGCCAAGCGGATCGAGGCCGGGCGCGAGGCGATGATCGCCGGCCTGTGCGAGAGCCCGCTGACCTTCCAGGCGATCATCATCTGGCGCGACGAGCTCGTCGACGGCAAGGTGCTGCTGCGCGACATCATCGATCTCGAAGCGACCTATGCCGGCCCCGACGGCAAGAACCCGCAGATCGCGGAGGCGGCCGCCGAGGGCGAGGATGGCGAGCCGGAAGCGCCGACGCCCGAGGGCGGCGACGACGACGATGACATGGAGAACAACGTCTCGCTCGCGGCGATGGAAGCCGAGATCAAGCCGCGCGTGCTCGAGACGTTCGACGCGATCGCCAACAACTACCGCAAGCTGCGCAAGCTCCAGAACGAGGAGACCGAGCGCAAGGCGAACAGCGAGAAGACTACGCCGGCCCAGGAGAAGAAGCAGGCCGAGTTCAAGGACACCGTCGTCGCCGACGTGAAGTCGCTGTCGCTGAACAACAACCGCATCGAGGCCCTGGTCGAGCAGCTGTACGACATCAACAAGCGCCTCATCTCGCATGAGGGCCGGCTGATGCGCTACGCCGAGAGCCACGGCGTCGCCCGCGACGAGTTCCTGCGCCACTACCAGGGCTGGGAGCTCGACCCGAACTGGATGACCCGCGTCGGGACGCTCGGCGGCAAGGGCTGGAAGAACCTCGTCGAGAAGGGCTCGAAGCAGGTCTCGGACCTGCGTGAGCAGATCCTGACGCTCGCCTCCGAGACGGGCCTGGAGATCGGCGAGTACCGCAAGATCGTCAACATGGTCCAGAAGGGCGAGCGCGAAGCCCGCCAGGCCAAGAAGGAGATGATCGAGGCCAACCTCCGCCTCGTGATCTCGATCGCCAAGAAGTACACCAACCGCGGCCTGCAGTTCCTGGACCTGATCCAGGAGGGCAACATCGGCCTGATGAAGGCGGTCGACAAGTTCGAGTACCGCCGCGGCTACAAGTTCTCGACCTACGCCACCTGGTGGATCCGCCAAGCGATCACCCGCTCGATCGCCGACCAGGCGCGCACCATCCGCATCCCGGTGCACATGATCGAGACGATCAACAAGATCGTCCGCACCTCGCGCCAGATGCTGCACGAGATCGGGCGGGAGCCGACCCCGGAGGAGCTGGCCGAGAAGCTGGCCATGCCGCTCGAGAAAGTCCGAAAAGTCCTGAAGATCGCCAAGGAGCCGATCTCCCTCGAGACGCCCATCGGCGACGAGGAGGACAGCCACCTCGGCGACTTCATCGAGGACAAGAACGTCGTCCTGCCGATCGACGCGGCGATCCAGAGCAACCTCCGCGAGACCACGACGCGCGTCCTCGCCTCGTTGACCCCGCGCGAGGAGCGGGTGCTCCGCATGCGCTTCGGCATCGGCATGAACACCGACCACACCCTCGAGGAGGTCGGCCAGCAGTTCTCGGTGACCCGCGAGCGCATCCGTCAGATTGAGGCGAAGGCCCTGCGTAAGCTGAAGCATCCGAGCCGGAGCCGGAAGCTGCGGAGCTTCCTGGACAACTGAGCGTCGGATACGCCATTCTCGAATTCGCCGAATGCGATCGTCGGATCGCGCCGTGCTCGCGGCGCGATCTCGCGTTCCAGGCGGCGAAGGGATGATGGTCTTCGATCCGGATCGATCTCGCCATCGTCAGCTGGAACCTTGCTTTGGCGGTTCGTGAACCCACCTTGGCCGTATGCTTGAGCGTCGCCAGCATCCACCCGTGCCGCCGACCGCCGCAGCCGACGGCTCGGAGGCGGACGACGTGCCGTTCGGCGCGCTGCAGGATTGCGTCGCGATCCGCGACTGGCTGCTGAGCGAGGGCGCCCGCCTGCCCGAGCCCGACGACCTGATCGCGGGCTTCGCCGAGCGCCTCAACGCGGTCGGCGTTCCGGTGGACCGGACCTCGACGGCGATCGATACGCTGCACTCGGAATATTCCGGCATCGGCCGCATCTGGACGCGCGAGTCCGGCACGACGGTGCGCCTGTTCCCGCACGGCGAAGCCTCCGAGCGCGCCTACGCGGCGAGCCCGTTCCGCAAGGTGCACGAGGACGGCGAATGGCTGATCCTCGACCTCGCCGAGACGCCGGACGACGCCTACTCGGTGATCCCCGACCTGAGGGCCGCCGGCTACCGCCACTACATCGTGGTGCCGCTGTTCTTCACCAACGGCACGCACAACGGCATCACCTTCGCCACCCGCGACCCGGACGGATTCCGAGACGAGGACGTGGCGATCCTGCGCTTCATCATGCCGGCCCTGGCCGCGGTGATGGAGATGCGGATCGTCACCAAGCAGCTCGACACGGTGCTGCGCATCTACGTCGGCGACGAGCCGCACCGCGCCATTCTGTCGGGCGACATCCGCCGCGGGCAGGTGAAGCGCATCCGCTCGGCGATCCTGTTCGCCGACATGCGCGACTACACCCGCATCTCGGCGAACATGACGCCGGAAGAGGCGGTCGATCTGCTCAACATCTTCTTCGACTGCCTCGTGCCGCCGATCGAGCGGGAGGGCGGCGAGGTGCTGAAGTATCTCGGCGACGGCCTGCTTGCCATCTTCCGCGAGCCGGGTGACGACCTCGGCGGCGCCGCCAAGGGGGCGCTGACGGCGGCACAAAGTGCGCTCGCGGCACTGGAGGAGGCCAACACCCTCCACCAATTCGCAGTGCCGATGATGGCCGGCATCGCGCTCCATCACGGCGAGGCGGCCTACGGCAACGTCGGCTCGGGCACGCGCCTCGACTTCACGGTCATCGGCCGCGACGTGAACATGGCGAGCCGCATCGCCCGGCTCAACAAGACGCTCGGCGAGCCGCTGCTGATGTCGAAGCCCTTCGTCGACTTCCTGTGGGGCGATCCGGTGCCGCTCGGCGAGCACGTGCTCGATGGGTTCGCCGAGCCGATGATGGTCTATCGCCCGCGCCCGAAGCCGCACCGCGGCCGGGGCTGAGGCGGGCCTCAGCCCCGCAGCGTCATCGTCCCGCCGGCGATGCTGAAGTCGCGCACGCGCTTCAGGAACGACATGCCGAGGAGGTTCGTGCCGAGGCGTCCGCTCGGGACGATCACGGCCTCGACGTCGCGCACGGTGACGGGCCCGATCCGGATCGTGCCGATCCGCACCGGCGCGACGCGGATCGTCCCGTTGGCGGTCATCACCGGGCGCGTGAAGTCCCGCGGCCCGACGACGATGCCGAGGCGGGCGGCATCCTCTTCCGCGAAGCTGCACGTCGTGGCCCCGGTGTCGACCATCATGCGCAGCGATCGCCCGTCGACCAGCGCGTCGGCGAGGAAGTGGCCGTTGCGGTCGGCACCGAGCGCGATCGCCGTCGGCGCGGACGCAACCAGTTGCACCGTCGGCACGGGCGGCGCCGCGGCCTTGCGGCTGGTCAGGCGGTTGCCGATGCCGCCGAGCACCCCCGCGACGAGGCCGGCCGCGAGGCAGAGCATCAGGATCGTCCGCATCGCCTACCTTCGCCCCCGCCGATCGAGGACGCATAGACGAGCACGACGCCGGTGAACGATGCGTGGCGGCGTGCCCGCCGCCGGACGGAACCGCGCGGCCATCTGCCGACAGGGTTTCCGGTCCGTCTCGGCGCGACGACGAATCGCGCGCATCCGCAGGAGGGGATCGGCCCGCGGGGTTGACCGAGGCGGCCGGCGGGACCACATCTGCGGTGTTCCAGGGAGATCCCCGGCAAGGGGCTGAGAAACCGCTGGCAGGCTCGTGAGGGCCCGCGGCGCGGAAATCCTTCGAACCTGATCCGGTTCACACCGGCGTAGGGATTGGACCGTGGGCGCCGTCTTCGACGACGGGGTGCCCCAGCTTCTCAGATGAAGCGTCAGGCCCGGTCTCTGCGACAGCACGCGGAGGATCACTTGGGTCGTCATTCGGGTCGTCACGCAGCATCACCGATCGGGACGCGCCGGACGAGCGGCAGCGCCCGGCCAACCGTCCCGCTGCCGGCGCGTGCCGACGTCGCGATCGTCGGCGGCGGCCTGATCGGACTGTCGATCGCCTGGCGGCTGGCGCAGGCCGGGCGGTCCGTCGTCGTGGTCGAGCGGGAGACCATCGGCTCCGGCGCGAGCCTCGCCGCCACGGGCATGCTGGCGCCGGCGGCCGAGCACGAGCCCGGCTCCGACCCGCTGCTGCCGCTGGCGCTTGATTCGCTCCGGCGCTGGCCGGGGTTTCGCGCCGAGCTCGAAGCGGCGTCCGGCCTCGACATCGACTACCGCGAGGACGGGACGCTGGTGCTGGCCATCGGGCGCGACGAGGTCGAGCGCCTGCGCTTCCGCTTCGACCTGCAGCGCCGCTCGGGCGTCGCCGCCGAGTGGATCGCGGGTGCCGACGTGCGTCGCCGCGAGCCGGCCCTCCGCCCCTCGGTCACCGCGGGCGTGCTCTGCCCGCTCGATCATCAGGTCGACCCGAGCCGGGTGATGGCGGCGCTCGTCGAGGCGTGCCGTGCCGCCGGCGTGGCGCTCGTCGAGAACAGCCCGGTCGTCGCCCTCGAACGCACGGGCGGCCGCGTCGCGGGCCTGCGCACCGCCGACGGCGTGGTCGTGGCCGAGACCGTGGTGCTCGCCGCCGGCGCCTGGAGCGGCGAGGGCGGCCTGCTGCCGCAAAGCCTCGCCCTGCCCGTGCGCCCGCTGAAGGGACAGTCGCTGGCGCTGAAGACCACGGCCCGCACCGGCACGCTCTCCCACATGGTCTGGACCGAGCAGGTCCACATGGCGCCGAAGAGCGACGGCCACATCGTCGTCGGCGCGACGGTCGAGGATTGCGGCTTCCGCCCCGGCGTCACCGCCGGCGGGCTCTATGCCCTGCTCGAAGGCGCGCGCCGGGTGCTGCCCGGCATCGAGGAGATGGAGGTCGAGGCCGTCTGGAGCGGGTTCCGCCCGACCTCGGACGACGACGCGCCGATCCTCGGTGAGATCGCCCCCGGCCTGGTGGTCGCCACCGGCCACCATCGCAACGGCTACCTGCTCGCCCCGGTGACCGCCGACGCGATCGCCGCCCTCGTCACGACGGGCGCGATGCCGGCGGTCGCGCAGGACTTCTCGCTGGCGCGGTTCGCGCCGGGCGCCGAGCTGAGGGCGTCGGCATGAAGCTGACGGTGAACGGACAGGCTCGCGAGATCGAGGCCGCCGACGTCGCCGCCCTGTTCGCGCAGGCGGCGGAGGAGACCGGCAGCACCGATCCGCAGGGCGTCGCCATCGCGCTCAACGGCCGCGTCGTCCGCCGCCGCGACTGGGACACCACACCGATCTCCGAGGGCGACCGCATCGAGATCGTACGCGCCATGCAGGGAGGCTAGAAGATGGTCGACACGTTCACACCCCTCCGACCGGAGGCCGACGACCCGTTCGTCATCGCCGGCGTCACGCTGGGCTCGCGGCTGTTCATCGGCACCGCGGGCTACCCGACGCAGGTGATCATGCGCGATGCGGTCGCGGCCTCCGGGGCCGAGGTCGCCACCGCCTCGATCCGCCGGGTCTCGCTGCAGGGCCACGGCTCGGACACCGTGAAGATCCTGAAAGGACGCCGCTTCCTGCCGAACACCGCCGGCTGCGAGACCGCCCGCGACGCGATCATGACCGCCGAGCTGGCCCGCGAGGCGCTCGACACCAACTGGATCAAGGTCGAGGTGATCGGCGACCGCGAGACCCTGTACCCGGACGTCGCCGAGCTGATCGAGGCCTGCCGCCACCTCGTCGACGACGGCTTCGTCGTGCTGCCCTACTGCAACGACGACCCGATCGTCTGCCAGCGGCTCGCCGACATCGGCTGCGCCGCGGTGATGCCGATGGGCTCGCTAATCGGCTCCGGCATGGGCATCGCCAATCCGGCCAACCTCGAGCTGATCTGCCGCCGCATGAGCGTACCGGTGATCGTGGATGCTGGCATCGGCACGGCCTCCGACGCGGTGATCGCGATGGAGCTGGGCGCCGACGCCTGCCTGATCAACACCGCGGTGGCGAAGGCCGACGATCCCGTCCGCATGGCGCGCGCGATGCGCAACGCCGTGCAGGCGGGCCGCGATGCCCACCGCGCCGGCCGAATCCCGCGCCGCGGCCGGGCCGAGCCGTCGAGCCCGCAGCTCGGCCTTGTCGGCTCGTAGCCTGCCGTCGCCGCTCCTTGCGGTGACCGACCGGCACGGGCCCCGCCCCCTAGGGGAGACCATCGCCGCCGCGCTCGACGGCGGGTGCCGGTGGGTCTGGTTTCGCGACAGGGATCTGCCACCGCCCGAGCGCCGGGTGCTGGCGGAGCGCATCGCGGAACGCGTCCGCGAGGCCGGCGGCGTGCTCTCGGTCGGCGGCGATCTCGAGCTTGCCGCGGCCCTCGGCGCGAGCGTCCATCTCGGCGGCGGCGCGGATCGTGCCGCCATCGCCGATGCCAGGCGCCGCCTCGGCACCTCGGCGCTCGTCGGCGTCTCGGCGCACGGCCTGCGCGACGTCGAGGCGGCGGAAGGCGCAGATTACGCGACCCTGAGCCCGATCTTCGCCACGGCGAGCAAGCCCGGCTACGGTCCCGCCCTCGGCCTCGGCGCGATCGCAACGGCCGCGCGGATCGGAATCCCGGTCGTCGCGCTGGGTGGCATCGACGTCGCCACCGCCGCCGCGTGTCGCCGAGCGGGCGCGGCGGGCGTGGCCGTGATGGGCGGCCTGATGCAGGTCGACGACCCTTCCGCCGAAGCTCGGGCGCTGTTGGGCGCCTGGGAAGCGGCCTCGGACGGGCCACCGTGAGCCTTACGCAGGATCAGAATTCGACGCTCGCCAATTCAGCCTCGTCTCCAATCTCGATCTCATCCCGAGGTGCCGCGTCGGCGACCTCGAAGGGGGGCTCCAAAAATCGCGCGCGCGCTGCAGGGCTCCTTCGAGGCCTCCGCTTCGCTGCGGCACCTCAGGGTGAAGCTCACGGTTGGAGGATGTCCGGCGTGAGAAACTACTTCGCGGCGGCAGGCCCGTAGGGCGGGCGCGGGATCGCCCGATGCGCGGCGCGGAGCGCCGCCGACCAGCGCTCGCGCAGGTCGTGGAAGTAGCCCTCGCCGGCCTCGATCCGATGATTCACCTCGAGGTCGAGGGCGTTGCGGCGCGCCAGCGCGATGTCGATCGGCAGGCCGACGCCGAGATTCGAGCGCATGGTCGAATCCATCGAGACAAGTCCGACCTTGAGCGCATCGTAGAGCTCGGTCTCGAACTTCACCGCCCGGTCGAGGATCGGCTTGCCGTACTTGTGCTCGCCGATCTGCAGGAACGGTGCATCGGTGCTGCACTCGATGAAGTTGCCGGCCGAGTAGATCAGGAACAGCCGCATCGGCTCGCTGCCGATCTGGCCGCCGAACAGCAGCGAGACCGAGAAGCGCAGGCTCGCCGCCTCGAAGCCCGCCTTCTCGATCGCGCGCACGTGGCGGATCGCGCGGCCGACGAGCTGGGCCGCCTCGAACATCGTCGTCGTCTCGACGAGCTTCAGCTTGGCCTCGCCGTTGTCGCCGGGCACGCCCTCGGAGAGCAGGCTCAGGACCGATTGCGTCACCGACAGGTTGCCGGCCGAGGCCAGCATCATCACCCGCTCGCCCGGCACATTGAAGTGATGGAGCTTGCGATAGGTCGAGATGTCGTCGAGCCCCGCATTGGTGCGGGTGTCGGCGATCATCACCAGGCCTTCCTCGACGAGGACGCCGACGCAGTAAGTCATGGGATCAGGCTTTTCGAAGAGGCGCGGAGCGTCAGGATTGCGGTGCCGCCTGGGCTTGCTCCACCCGGAGCTTCACGTCCAGCGTTTCGGTGCCGCCGCCGGTGCGACTGCCGCGAATCGGGGCAGCCCCGAGGTAGTCGAGCCCGGATGCGACGCGGATATAGGCTTCCGTGGTGGCGTCACCGGTGGTCGGATCGAAGCCGACCCAGCCGAGATCCGGCACCAGCGCCTCGGCCCAGCCGTGCGGCGTCTCCTGCTCGGCGTCGCTCCCCTCCGGGCGGTGGTAGCCGGAGACGTAGCGCGCCGGGATCGCCCGGTGGCGGGCGGCGGCGATGAAGACGTGGGCGAAGTCCTGGCATACGCCGGCCCCGGCCTCGAAGGCCTTCGGCGAGGGCACGGCGGCGCTCGCGGGGCCTGGCGTGTAGGCCATGTGCGCGTGCACCGCGGCCATCAGCCGGTGCAGGAAGGGGAGGGCGGCCGGGTCTCCGGCGCCGGCGACTGCGTCGGACAGCGCCTGGATCTCCGGGCTCGGCAGCACGAGGTCGGTGTCGCGCAGGTAGAACGTCTCGGGCAGGCGCTCGACGGCGCCGCGGACGATGCCGTGGGTCTCGTGGGTGTCGACCTCGCCGGTGACGCGAATCACCAGCGCGTCGGAGGCCTGGTCCGGCGTGAACCAGTGGACGACGTTGCCGTAGCCGTCCTCACGCTCGGTGAGCCGTCCGTCGACCGAAGGCTCGATCCGCCAGCGCCGGACGTACTGCCCGTCATGGTCGCGCGGCGTCATCCGCAGGACCTGGATCAGCCCGCGTGCCGGTTGCTCGTAGCTGTAGATGGTCTCGTGGACCACGCGAATGCGCATGCGTCGATTCTGCCCGTCCTGGCTCCGCCGGTCTCGGCGACACGGCGCCCGCGATGGACGCCGCGGCGCCCGGAGTCACACGTTTTACACGACGTTCCGACGGAGCGCGCAACCGCGGAAGCGGAACTGCGCGTATTCCGCTGCGGCTTAAGCCTCAGCCGAGATACTGCTCGGCGATGGCGGCGCCGACCTTGTTGTTCTCGCCGATGAAAGCGATCACGAACTCATGCAGGCCGGACGCGAAGACCCGGTCGATATCCTCGCTTTCCAGCCGTGCGAGCAGGTTGCTCGCCAGGCGCTGGCTGGCGCCGCGGCGTCCGTAGGCGTCGGCGATCAGGTCGAGATGCTCGACGAGGACGCCGTAGCAGTTGGCGAAGGAGCGCGGCATCTGCCGGTTGAGGATCAGGAGGTCGGCGACCAGCAACGGCTTGACGCTCTCGCGATACACCCAGTGATAGGCGTTGAAGGCCGAGACTTCGCGCAGGATCGTCGTCCACTGGAAGTAGTCGAGGCTGCCGCCGATCTTCTCGGTGTCCGGCAGCAGGATCTTGTACTTCACGTCGAGGATGCGGGCGGTGTTGTCGGCCCGCTCGATCGCGGTGCCGAGACGCGTGAACCAGTAGGTGTCGTTGCGCAGCATCGTCCGGTAGGCCGAGCCGTCGAAGGTCAGCGAGATGCCCTTCACCCAATCGAGGAAGCGCGTGAACGCGTCGCGGTCGAGGTCCTTCTTCTCGTAGGACCGCAGCTCGAGCCAGGCGCCGTTGATCGTGTCCCACATCTCGGTGGTGAGCGCGGTGCGCACGCTGCGCGCGTTCTCGCGGGCGCTCTCGATGCAGGAGCGGATCGAGGACGGGTTGTGCGGGCTGAAGGCGAGGAAGTCGCACACCGTCGCGGCATTCACGCCGTCGTAGTGCGGCTTGAACACCTCCGGATCGCCGGCCGAGGCGAGGGCCGAGGCCCACTCGTTGGTCTCGCCCCCGCCGTAGCTCGTCGGCAGCGAGGCCAGGCGATGCGCCGCATCGAGGATGCGGGCGACGAACTCCGCCCGTTCGACGTAGCGCGAGAGCCAGTAGAGGTTGTCGGCAGTCCTGGAGAGCATGGCTGTTTCGCTGGGGTCTCTTCGGCTTCGGCCCGGGGGCGTCCACCGCTGGGCGGTTCTCGGTGAAAGCAGGCGTCACGCCATCACGCGTCGAGAACCCAGGTGTCCTTCGTACCGCCCCCTTGGCTGGAATTCACCACCAAAGATCCTTCCTTCAGCGCCACGCGGGTGAGACCGCCCGGCACGATGCGGATCTCGTCGGCGCCGCACAGCACGAAGGGGCGCAGGTCGACGTGGCGCGGGGCCACCCCGGAGGCGACGAAGGTCGGGCAGGTGGAGAGCGACAGCGTCGGCTGGGCGATGAAGCCGTCCGGGGCGTGGCGCAGGCGCTTGGCGAATTCCTCGATCTCGCGCTTGGTCGCGTGCGGCCCGACGAGCATGCCGTAGCCGCCCGAGCCGTTGACCTCCTTGACCACCAGCTCGGATAGGTTGTCCATCACGTAGGAGAAGGCCTCCTTCTCGCGGCAGCGATAGGTCGGCACGTTGTGCAGGATCGGCTCCTCGCCGGTGAAGAACTTCACGATCTCCGGCATGTAGCTGTAGACCGCCTTGTCGTCGGCGATGCCGGTGCCGACCGCGTTGGCGAGCGTCACGCTGCCGCGCTCGTAGGCGTTCATGATGCCCGGCACGCCGAGCATCGAATCCGGCCGGAACACCAGCGGATCGAGGAAGTCGTCGTCGAGGCGGCGGTAGATCACGTCGACCCGGCGCGGGCCTTCGGTGGTCCGCATGTAGACCACGTCGTCCTTGGTGAAGAGGTCGCCCGCCTCGACCAGCTCGACGCCGAGCTTGTCGGCCAGGAACGAGTGCTCGTAGAACGCCGAGTTGTAGCGCCCGGGCGTCAGCAGCACGACGGTCGGGTCGCGGGTCGCCGTCGCCGGCGCGAGGCTGCGGAGCGTCGCCAGCAGCGCGTCCGGATAGTTCTCGACCGGCGCGACGCGGTGGCGGGAGAACAGGTCCGGGAACAGCCGCAGCATCACCTCGCGATTCTCGAGCATGTACGACACGCCGGACGGGATGCGGGCGTTGTCCTCGAGCACGAAAAAGTCGTTCTCGCCGGTGCGGACGATGTCGATCCCCGCGATGTGCACGTAGAGGTCGTGCGGCACCCGGAACGACCGCATCTCCATGCGGTAATGCGCGTTCTTGTAGACGAGGTCGGCCGGGATGATGCCGGCCTTGATGCATTCCTGCGCGCCGTAGATGTCCTTCAGGAACATGTTGATCGCGGTGACGCGCTGCTTGAGCCCGCGCTCCAGGAAGCCCCATTCCGGCTTGGTGATCACCCGCGGGATGATGTCGAACGGGATCAGCCGCTCGGTCGATTCGTTGTCGCCGTAGACCGCGAAGGTGATGCCAATGCGCCGGAAGAGCAGCTCGGCCTGGCTGCGGCGGGTGTTGAAGTGGTCGGCCGGCGTCGTGTCGAGCCAGTTCTTCAGCTGACCGTAGGCCTCGCGGACGTCGTCGGGACTCGTTGCGGCGCCTGCGAAGGCGGTCATCTCGTCGAAGGCCACGGCCGCCATTCAGTCTCTCCCAGATCCGTCACGCTAGAGGCAAGAGGCGCGCCACGCAAAGGGATTACGGCCTCGTTCGGGGCTCGTTCCAAACACGCGTCAGATGAGGCGCAGGCCTTTTAGGCTGGCATGGCCTGACCGGCCGAGGATGACGTGGTCGTGCACCACGATCTTCAGCGGGCTGAGCACGGCGATCACTTCGCGCGTCATCGTCACGTCGGCGGCCGAGGGCGCCGGATCGCCGGACGGGTGGTTGTGCGCCAGGATGATCGCGGTGGCCGAGAGCTCCAGCGACCGCCGCGCCACCTCGCGCGGGTAGACCGGCGTGTGGTCGACGGTCCCGCGCCCCTGGATCTCGTCGGCGATGAGGTGGTTGCGCTTGTCGAGGAACAGCACCCGGAACTCCTCGCGGGTGGCGAAGGCCATGGTGGCGCGCAGGTACTCGATGAGCTCGGCCCAGGAGGAGAGCAGCGCGCGCTGGGCGATCGCGCCGCGCGCCAGCCGGCGGCCCGCCGCCTCCATCAACTTGAGGTCGGCGACCACGCCGGCGCTGACGCCCTCGACCTCGGCGAGCCGGGCCGGATCGGCGCTCAGCACCTCGGCGAAGCTGCCGAAGCGGCGGATCAGCGCCTTGGCCAGCGGCTTCACGTCCCGCCGCGGGATCGCGCGGAACAGGGCAAGCTCGAGCATCTCGTAGTCGGGCAGGGCGTCGGCACCCTGCTTGGCGAAGCGCTCGCGCAGGCGATCGCGGTGGCCGAGATAGTGCGGCGGCTCCTCGGGCTTCGGCGCGACGGCCGGCCGCTCGGCGAACAATCCGTCCTCGGCCGCGTCGCCCGGGCCCGTCACGAGCTCAAGCGCCCGGGTTGCCGGGCTGGTGCAGCCCCTTCGGCGAGACCGTGAAGATCTCGACGCCGGTCTCGGTGACGGCCACCGTGTGCTCGAACTGCGCCGACAGCGAGCGGTCGCGCGTCACCGCGGTCCAGCCGTCGGAGAGCACCTTCACCGCCGGCCGGCCGAGGTTGATCATCGGCTCGATGGTGAAGAACTGCCCCGGCCGCAGCGGCACGTCGTAGCTCGCCTCGACGTAGTGCAGGATCGTCGGCGCATCGTGGTAGCTCCGGCCGAGGCCGTGGCCGCAGAAGTCGCGCACCACCGAGCAGCGCTCGCCCTCGGCGTAGTACTGGATCGCGCGGCCGATGTCGTTGGTCGATCCGCCGGGCTTCACCGCGGCGACGCCCCGCATCAGCGCCTCGTAGGTGATCTCGCACAGGCGCGCCGCCTTGCGCGGCACCTCGCCGACGAAGGCCATCCGGCTCGAATCGCCGTGCCATCCGTCGAGGATCAGGCACATGTCGAGGTTGACGATGTCGCCCTCGCGCAGCGGCTTGTCGTTGGGGATGCCGTGGCAGACCACGTGGTTGATCGAGGTGCAGATCGACTTCGGATAGCCGCGGTAGAGCAGCGAGGCCGGGTAGGCGCCGTGATCCATCGCGAACTCGTAGGCGAGCTTATCGAGCGCCTCGGTGGTCACGCCCGGCTGCGTCGCCTCCATCAGCACGTCGAGGCCTTCCGCCGTCAGGCGTCCGGCACGGCGCATGCCCGCGAACCCCTCCGGCCCGTGGATCGGTGCCTGGGGCACGCGCCGCGTCGCTTGGTCTTGCTGGGTCATCGAGGGGCTTGTCCGCGCCGGGTCGGTCTTCGAACGCTTATGTACGGCGTGGCCGCCGAGGCGCCAAGTGACCGGCGTTCGCCCCCAGGCTTGCGCCGGACGAACGCACGGCGGCATAAGCGGGGCTCGGGCGACCCGGTGCGAGGGGTCCCAAGGCACAGGACGGCGCGATGGCTGACAGGGCGGTACCGCACTTCCACAACGAGCTCGGCGTCGCGGTCATCCATGTCGGCTCGCGGGAGTTCATGTGCATCGGCGCATTGCCGCCGTTCGATCATCCGCACGTGTTCCTCGACATGGGCGCCGACAACGAGATCATCTGCCAGTACTGCTCGACGCTATATCGCCACCGCGCCGACCTGAAGGCCGGCCATGCCGACCCGGCGGCATGCGTCTGGCACGATCAGAAGGCGGCGGCCGAATAGGGTCATGCCCCGAGACCCTCAGCCGCCGCTGACCGTCGCCATCGTCGGAGGCGGGATCGGCGGCCTGACCGCGGCGCTGGCGCTGAACGCCGCCGGCCATGCGGTGACGGTGGTCGAGCGCCGCACCGGCTTCAGCGAGGTCGGCGCCGGCCTCCAGCTCTCGCCGAACGCGAGCCGCGTGCTCGCCGATCTCGGGCTCGCGGCGGCGCTCCGGCGCGCCGGCTCCGAGCCGCCGGGCGTGACCGTCCGCGCCCTCGATTCGGGCCGGCGGATCGGGGCGGTGGCGCTGGGCGCCAAGGCCCGCGAGCAGTTCGGCGCGCCGTACTACGTCATCCACCGGGCCGACCTTCAGACCCTGCTCCTCGACGCGGTGCGCTCCCGCCCCGGCATCCGCCTGATGATGGGCCGTGCCGTCATGGGCCTCACCGAGACCGAGGACGCCGTCACCCTCGCCCTCGAAAGCTGCAACGGCACCCGCAACGACAGCCTCTCGGCCGACCTGGTAATCGGGGCGGACGGCCTGCGCTCGCGCATCCGCGGGCACCTCGACCCACGCCCGCTCGCGACCGCCGGGATGGCGGCGTGGCGGGCGATCGTGCCGCGCGAGGCCGTGCCCGAGGCGCTGGCCGGCGAGGCGACCGGTCTGTGGCTCGGGCGCGGCCGGCACGTGGTCCACTACCCGATCCATGCCGGCCGCGACCTCAACGTCGTGGCGATCGTGCCCGAGCGGCAGGGCGACGAGGATTGGGGCCGGCTCGGGGATCCGGCGGTGCTGCGCGCGCATTTCCGCACCTGCGCGCCGGAGCTGCTCGAGCTGCTGACCGTGCCGGATTCCTGGCTGGTCTGGTCGCTCGCCGACCGCCCGGTGGCGCGGCCGATCGCGCGCGGCCGGGTCGCGCTGCTGGGCGATGCCGCCCACCCGGTGCTGCCGTTCCTGGCGCAGGGGGCGGCGCTGGCGATCGAGGACTGCTCGATCCTGACGCGGTGCCTCGCCGAGCATCCGGTCGCGGACGCGCTCGCGGCCTACACCAAGGCGCGCCGGCGCCGCGTCCGCCGGGTGCAGCGCGCCGCCCGCGGCAACGGCCGGACCTACCATGCCGGCGGCCTCACCGCCTTCGTGCGCGACGCGGTGATGCGCCGCCTCGGGCCCGACGGCATGCGCGCGCGCTACGCCTGGCTCTACGGCTGGACGCCGAACGCTTGATCTCGCCGACGCCGGCGGCTACCGCTTCGGCACATCGAGGGGCCGCTTGCCGAAATTGGTAGACGGAAGGCACTTAAAATGCCTCGGGCTTCGCCCGTGTGGGTTCGAGTCCCACAGCGGCCACCACGCCCCGATCCTTGCCCGGCACCGGCCGTCCTGATACGCGAGCGGGATCATCTCCAGGGATTGCGGGGAAGGGTGCGACGCGCACGCTCCGCAGAACCGTACCGCGCAGGGTTCGCCGCGGGCATGGCGCGTGCCTGCCCGTGCGGCCCTGTACCCGTCATCGGGCCGGGCGCGCTCCCGCGCCGGCCCCGCCGAACCTGATAGGATGCCTGCGATGGCCCGCGAATTCATCTACCACATGAAAGGCCTGACCAAGACCTACACCGGCGGGAAGAAGGTGTTGGACAACGTCAACCTGTCCTTCTACCCCGACGCCAAGATCGGCGTGCTGGGCATCAACGGCTCGGGCAAGTCGACCCTGCTGAAGATCATGGCCGGCATCGACACCGAGTGGACCGGCGAGGGCTTCGTCGCCCAGGGCGCCCGCGTCGGCTACCTGCCGCAGGAGCCGCAGCTCGATCCGACGAAGTCGGTCCGCGAGAACGTGATGGAGGGCGTCGCCGAGAAGCAGGCGCTGCTCGACCGCTACAACGAGCTCGCGATGAACTACTCCGACGAGACGGCGGACGAGATGACCCGCCTCCAGGACGAGATCGAATCGAAGAACCTGTGGGAGCTCGAATCCAAGGTCGACCAGGCCATGGAGGCCTTGGGCTGCCCGAGCGACGAGCAGCCGGTCGCCACGCTGTCGGGCGGCGAGCGCCGCCGCGTCGCGCTGTGCCGGCTGCTGCTGTGGGAGCCGGAGCTGCTGCTGCTCGATGAGCCGACCAACCACCTCGACGCCGAGACGGTGAACTGGCTCGAAGGCCACCTGAAGAACTATCCCGGTGCGATCCTGATCGTGACCCACGATCGCTACTTCCTCGACAACGTCACCAGCTGGATCCTCGAGCTCGATCGCAGCAAGGGCATCCCGTACGAGGGCAACTACTCGGCCTGGCTGGTGCAGAAGCAGAAGCGCCTGCAGCAGGAGGGCCGCGAGGACATGGCCCGCCAGCGCTCGATCGCCCGCGAGCAGGAGTGGATCGCCGCCTCGCCGAAGGCGCGCCAGTCCAAGTCGAAGGCGCGCATCACGCGCTACGAGGAGCTGGTCGCCAAGCAGAACAACAAGGTCGATGCCGCGGCCCAGATCGTGATCCCGATCGACGAGCGGCTCGGCAACAACGTCATCGAGTTCGACCACCTCAACAAGGCCTTCGGCGACCGGCTGCTGATCGAGGACCTGTCGTTCAAGCTGCCGCCGGGCGGCATCGTCGGCGTCATCGGCCCGAACGGCGCCGGCAAGACGACGCTGTTCAAGATGATCACCGGCCAGGAGAAGCCCGACGGCGGCGCGATCTCGGTCGGCGAGACCGTGCATCTCGGCTACGTCGACCAGTCGCGCGACGCGCTCGATCCCAACGCCACGGTCTGGCAGGAAGTCTCGGGCGGCAACGACATCATCTATTTCAACAAGCGCGAGATCAATTCGCGGGCCTACTGCGCGGCCTTCGCCTTCAAGGGCGGCGACCAGCAGAAGAAGGTCGGCACGCTGTCGGGCGGCGAGCGCAACCGCGTGCACCTCGCGCGCACGCTGAAGGGTGGCGCCAACGTGCTCCTCCTCGACGAGCCGACCAACGATCTCGACATGGAGACGCTGCGGGCGCTCGAGGACGCGCTGGAGGATTATGCCGGCTGCGCCGTGATCATCAGCCACGATCGCTGGTTCCTGAACCGGATCGCGACCCACATCCTCGCCTTCGAGGGCGACAGCCACGTCGAGTGGTTCGAGGGCAACTTCTCCGACTACGAGGCCGACAAGATGCGCCGCCTCGGCGCCGACTCGCTGATGCCGAAGAAGATCAAGTACAAGAAGTTCTCGCGCTGAGGCCGGTTTCCCTCCCCCCTCTGCGGGGGAGGGTGGCCCGCGAAGCGGGTCGGGTGAGGGGGCAACGCTTCCGGAGAGGCCGCTCCCCTCTCCCGACTGTCGCTGACGCGAGGCCCACCCTCCCCCGCAGAGGGGGAGGGGATCATGCGGCGGACGATCAGTGAAATCCTAGAAGTACGACTTCAGCGTTCCGCGACGGCGCACGTCGAGCGTCGCGCAGTGGAACGAGCCGCCGAACGGGCCGTAGCTCAGGAACGGCGCCGGGATCGGATCGAAGCCCCAATCCTTGAGCGCCTTGATCAGCGTCGGCTGGCTCTGGTCGACGACGATCTTCTTCTCGTCGATGGCGAGCACGTTGATCGAGGTCCAGGGCGAGCACATCGAGATCTTGCTCATGAAGCCCTCGACCGGGTCGGGACGCGGGGCGACCAGCACGTCCCACTTCTTCAGCACCGCCGGCAGCTTCTCGACGTCGATGTAGTCCGGGTTGACCAGCACCTTGCCGGGCGCGAGCGGCATGAACGACGAATCGATGTGCATCGGCTGCGGGCAGCGGCTCTCGATCTCGTGGACGCGGAAGCCGGACCCGAGGTGGCGCCGCAGCCACTCGATGCCCATCAGGTTGGTGACGTTCGAGCGGGTGACGAAGATGTCGCGGCCGCAGCGGACGAAGTCGGCGGCGTCGAAGACCGGCTCGAACTCGTTGACCGTGAACTGCATCGGCTCGCCGGCCTTCAGGTTCGGCACGCGATAATCGTAGTTGTAGAGCTCGTCCGTCAGCTGCGGCCGCGGCGCCGAGGTCCAGCGCGCGCCGTTGCGGAAATACTCCTTGAACAGCGAGCGGTAGGCGTCGCCCTCGAAGTAGCGCGAGCGCCAGCACATCGGGCTCTCGATGATCTCGTCGCCGATCACCAGGTACGGGTCGCGCGGGCAGGCGACGCAGAAGCCGCGGGACGACCAGCGCGGGGCGCGGTACTTCTTCGAGAAGTCGATGCTGTCCGGGCGGCGGATCTTCACGCCCTCGCCGGCGAGGATGCCGATGAAATTGTCGAGCTCCTTCTGCGCGAGCTTCTTCATGAAGGCCGGATACCGGAAGCCCGAGGCGAAACGGTAGAACGGCTGCGCGGCGCGCGGCAGGTTGAAGATCACGGTCAGGTGGTGCGTCGGGATCGTGGCGCCGTCGAGCGAGCCGACGATCACCTCCTCCAGCGGGTCCCACTCGTTCCAGGCCATCACCGGCGAGTGCGGCGCCGGCACGCCCGGGTCGCCGCGGACGAAGCCGTCGGTACGGGCGTCGTCGAGCACGGCCTCTCCAGCCGAGTGGGAAGCGTCGCGGTCCATGGTGATCCCTTCGTGATACGCTGCGCGGGCGGTCTGCTCGGGGCGAAACCCCTGATGCCGCTTTGGTCCGCACTGTGTCTATCGGGTGATAGACATTGCCGATCGTTGCTGCAACTTGAGCCTTACTCCTCGTCCGCAGCGGTCTTTTTCGGTCGAAATCGCGGCGAGAATCCAGCATCAAGCCACCCCCGAGCTTGAAAGAGGATCATGAAGCGTCTGACGACCCTGGCCTTGATCGCCGGCCTCTGCACGGTCGTCGGCCTGTTCCTGTCTTCCGGTCTCGAGGATGTGGCGGCGGCGGTGGTGAGTGCCGGCTGGGGCGCGCTGGCGGTGGTCGCCGCGCGCGCGGTCGCCGTCGCCTGGGCCGGCCTCGGCTGGTTCGTGATCTTCCCCGTCGCCGGCCGCCCGAGCTTGGCCGCCTGCATCAACCTGCGCTTCGTGCGCGAGGGCATCAACACGCTGCTGCCGGTCGCGACGGTGGGCGGCGACTTCATCGGCGCGCGCCTTCTGGCCAAGCGCGGCATCGCCGGGGGCCTAGCCGGCGCCAGCATGTTCGTCGACATGATGACGCAGGCGCTGACCCAGCTGCTCTTCACCGTCGCCGGCCTCGGGCTCCTGATCTGGCTCGCGGGCGACGGGCCGATCGTGCGCACCGTCGCCGGCGGCCTCGCCATCGCCGCCCCCGCCATCGGCGCGTTCTACCTGATCCAGCGCCGCGCCGGGCACCGCCTGATCCAGGGGATCGTCGACCGCTTCGCCTCGGGCCGCGAATGGCAGGCGCTCGGCGCCGTCGACGTGCTCTACGACAACCTGCGACGCCTCTACGGTGCGCCCCTGCGCATCGTCTCGGGCATCGGCGTGCACCTCGTCGGCTGGGTCATCGGCTCGCTCGAGGTCTACGTCTGCCTGCACTTCATGGGCTATTCGGTGAGCTTCGCCGAGGCGATCGTGATCGAGAGCCTGGCCCAGGCCGTGCGCGGCGCCGCCTTCGCGGTCCCCGGCGCGCTCGGCGCGCAGGAGGGCGGGCTGATCGCGCTCTGCGCCCTGTTCGGCATCCCGGCCGAGGCGGCGCTCGCCCTGTCCCTGGTCAAGCGCTTGGCCGACCTCCTCGTCGGCGTTCCCGGCCTGTGGCTCTGGCACACGCAGGAGGGCCGCCTGCGCCGCGAGGCGAGCGAGCCCGGGGCCTGCGCGCAGGAGGAGGGCCGGACCACCTTTCGCCGGGTCGGGGCCGTCCCCGCACCCGCGACGCTCGGACCGTTCTACAGCTATGCGCCCCCCCGCGGGCAGAGCGCCCATATCGAGGACACTACGGTGCCGGAGTTGAAGAAGTGCGCCTGATGCGCCGGTTGATCCTCGCGCTGACGCTCGTCGCCGGCACCGTTCCGGCCTTCGCCGCCGACGACCCGGCGGTCGCGGTTGTCGACGGGCTCTACGCCCGCTTCGACGCCGCCGTGAAGAACGGGGCCGGCACCCTCAAGGACCGCATCGACGCGGTCGGCCCGACCCTGGAGCGGTCCTTCGACTACCCGGCGATGGTCCGCCTGGCGATCGGCGCCAAGTGGGCGGAGTTCTCGCCCGAGCAGCAGGGCGCGATCACCGAAGCGTTCCGCCGCAACTTCGTCGTGACCTACGCCAACCGCCTCGCACGGGCGGCCGGCGCGAAGTTCGAGGTGACGCGCAAGAGCGAGGCGAGCGGCACGAACCAGCGCGTCCTCACCCACGTCACCACCCCGGACGGGGACGATTCGCAGATCGACTTCGTCGTGAATTCCGACAACCGCATCCAGGACGTCCTGCTCAACGGCAACGTCAGCGAGGTCGCGGGTCAGCGGGCGAGCCTCGGCCAGCCGCTCAAGGCCGGCGGCGCCGACGCGGTGCTGAAATTCCTGCGCGAACGCACCGACGGCATGCTGAACGCCAAACCGGCGCCTTGAACGGCCTGCACAGAGCTTTCGTGCCGCACGCCGCGGCCCATCGATCCCACGCACCTTGCGACCGAGCGACGTTCCCATGGACCTGACCTGGCTCTCGCCGATCCTTCTGGTCCCCGCGCTCGCGGGTTGCCTGTACGCGCTCACCGCGGCGTTCCTCACCGGGCGGTGCTCCGCGAAGGTGGCGCCCGCCTTCGCCGACGATGCGGCGCGGCCCTCGGTGACGGTGCTGAAGCCCCTCTGCGGCCTCGAGCCGAACCTGTTCGAGAACCTGCGGACCTTCTGCGCCCAGGACTATGCCGGCCCGGTGCAGATCGTGTTCGGCGTGCAGAGCGCCGGCGACCCGGCGATCGGCGTCGTGCGGCGCATCGAGGCGGCCTTCCCGCAGCTCAGCATCGACCTCGTCGTCGACGCACGCCAGCACGGCTCGAACCGCAAGGTCTCGAACCTGATCAACATGTCGGAGGTGATTCGGCACGAGGTGGTGGTGCTCGCCGACAGCGACATGGTGGTGCGCCCCGACTATCTCGAGCGCGTCGTGGCCGAGCTGTCCGCCCCCGGCGTGACCGGGGTGACCTGCCTGTACCACGGCGTTCCCGGCGACCGGGGCGTGTTCGCGCAGCTCTCGGCGCTCGCCATCGACGTGCAGTTCCTGCCCAACGTCGTGATGGGCACGGCGCTCGGCCTCGCCAAGCCGTGCTTCGGCTCGACCATCGCCTTCACCGCCGCGTCGCTGGCGAAGATCGGCGGGTTCGCCACCTTCAAGGACGACCTCGCCGACGACTATGCCATCGGCGAGGCGCTGCGCGGGCTCGGCGGCCGGGTCGCGATCCCGAACTTCACCATCGGGCATACCTGCGTCGACACCGCGATCGCGGGCCTGTGGAGCCACGAGCTGCGCTGGAATCGCACCATCCGCAACGTCGACCCGGCCGGCTATGCCGGCTCGATCGTCACCCACGCCTTCCCGATCGCGCTGATCGCCGCGCTGATGCCGGAGGCCGGCGCGACCGCGCTCGGCGTCGCGGCTCTGGCACTCGCCTGCCGCATCATCCTGTCGATGCGGCTGGAGCGTGCCTTCGGGATTGGCCCCCATCCGTACTGGCTGTTGCCGATCCGCGACATCCTCTCGTTCGCGAACTTCTCATGGAGCTTCGTATCGGGGGCGGTGACATGGAAAGGTCACGATTATCGCGTCGTTGCGGATGGAACGCTTATTCCGGAGGGCAATCTCGGCCAGGATGCTGAGTCGCCCACCGTCTGACCTTGCCGTCCCGTCGTTTAAACTTGCCATCCTCGATCCGTCATCCTTTCGATCCGATCGCCCTGCTCTGAGGCCTTGAACCCCATGCGCACGCTCTTCCTCCAGGCTCCCACCTTCGACGGCTTCGACGGCGGCGCCGGGTCCCGCTACCAGGCCAAGCGCGAGATCAAGTCGTTCTGGTACCCGACCTGGCTCGCCCAGCCGGCCGCCCTGGTGCCGAACTCGAAGCTGATCGACGCGCCGCCGCACAACATCAAGCTGGCCGAGATCGTGGCCCAGGCCAACGACTTCGACATGGTGGTGCTCCACACCTCGGTGCCGTCGTTCAAGTCGGACGTGAAGACCGTCGAAGCGCTCAAGGCCGCCAACCCCAAGCTGATCGCCGGCCTGATCGGCGCGAAGGTCGCGGTGGACGCCGCCGGCGCGATGGCCCAGGCGCCGTGCATCGACTTCTGCGCCCGCAACGAGTTCGACTTCACCGTCAAGGAAGTCGCCGACGGTACGCCGATGTCGGAGATCAAGGGTCTGTCCTATCGCAACGCCGACGGCGTCGTGGTCCACAACGAGGACCGCGAGATCATGACCGACATGGATCAGCTTCCCTTCGTCACGAGCGTGTACAAGCGCGATCTCGAGATGGAGAAGTACTTCATCGGGTACCTCAAGCACCCCTACATCTCGTTCTATTCCGGCCGCGGCTGCAAGAGCCGCTGCACGTTCTGCCTGTGGCCGCAGACGGTGGGCGGGCATACCTATCGCACCCGCTCGGTCGCGCACGTGATCGAGGAGATCAAGTACTGCCTGAAGGAGTTCCCGCAGACGAAGGAGTTCTTCTTCGACGACGACACCTTCACCGACAACCTGCCCCGCGCCGAGGAGATCGCGCGCGAGCTGGGCAAGCTCGGCGTCACCTGGTCGTGCAACGCCAAGGCGAACGTTCCGCGCGAGACCCTCGAGGTGCTGAAGGCCAACGGCCTGCGCCTGCTGCTGGTCGGCTACGAATCCGGCAACCAGAAGATCCTGAACAACATCAAGAAGGGCATGCGCGTCGAGGTCGCCGAGAAGTTCACCAAGGATTGCCACGACCTCGGCATCGCGATCCACGGTACCTTCATCGTCGGCCTGCCGGGTGAGACCCGCGAGACGATCCAGGAGACGATCGCCTTCGCCAAGCGCATCAACCCGCACACCATCCAGGCCTCGCTGGCGGCGCCGTACCCCGGCACCTTCCTCTACAAGCAGGCGGTGGAGAACGGCTGGCTCGACGTTGAGAACGCCGAGCTCGTGGATGAGAACGGCGTGCAGATCGCGCCGCTGCACTACCCGCACCTGTCGCACGCCGAGATCTTCGCGGCGGTGGAGGAGTTCTACCGGAAGTTCTACTTCCGCGCTCCGAAGATCGCCTCGATCGTCTCCGAGATGGTGCGCTCGCCCGACATGATGAAGCGCCGCCTGCGCGAGGGCGTGGAGTTCTACCGCTTCCTCAAGGAGCGTCAGGGCACCGCCAAGGCCGCCTGATAAGGGCGCATGAGCCCCATCGCATGACCGATCCAGACGGCCGGGCCCCAAAGCCCGGCCGTCTTCGTTCAGGGGTCCGGGCCCGAGGCCCCCGGCAAACAGCCGCGCCCCCGTACACCGGAGTGTCTCGTGAAGCGTCTCGTCGTCACCGCCGACGATTTCGGCCTGAGCCCGGAGGTCAACGAGGCGGTCGAGCAGGCCCATCGCGACGGCATCCTCACGGCGGGGAGCCTGATGGTCTCGGCCCCCGCCGCCGCGGACGCGGTCGCCCGCGCCAAGCGGATGCCGTCGCTGCGCGTGGGATTGCACCTGGTGCTCGTCGAGGCGTGGCCGACGCTGCCGGCCGCCACCTTGCCGGATCTCACCGATGACGCCGGCCTGATGCGTCGCGACATGGAACGCCTCGGCCTCGACCTCGCGCTGAAGCCGGCAGCCCGCCGCCAGCTCGCCGCCGAGATCACCGCGCAGTTCGAGGCCTACCGCATCACCGGCCTGCCACTCGATCACGTGAACGCGCACAAGCACTTCCACGTGCATCCGTTGATCGCCGGCGCGGTGCTGTCGATCGGGCCGCGTTACGGGATGCGCTCGATCCGCGTGCCGCGCGAGCCGCGGGCGGTGCTGAAGCGCGCCGAGCCCGGTGCGACCCCGCGGGTGGCCCTCGATACGGCACCCTGGGCGACCCTGCTCGCCGTCCGGGCCCGGATGATGGGGCTGACCATTCCCGATCGAACCCTGGGTCTGGCCTGGTCCGGAGCGATGACGCCCGCCCGCGTGGCCGGCCTGCTCGCGCACCTGCCCGACGGCCTGACCGAGCTCTACACCCACCCGGCCACCGCCGGCGGCTTCCTCGGCGAGGCGCCGGGCTACGCCTACGCCGCGGAGCGGGACGCGCTCGTCGCGCGGGCCTCCGTGGATGCGGTCGCGCGGTCGGGGATCGTCTGCGGCGGGTTTTCGGATTTCGCACCGAATAGACGATGACGACGTCATCACGGAGCCCGCAGAAGCTTTCGCCTCAAACGCTTCAGAAACGACACCGTCAAACGACTGTATATCTTCGCAAATAGCTCATCAGGACTTGCGTTTCGGAAGCATGTCCGATTGATGACCAAAATTTCATGCAACGTGGGCTTCGGCGCCCGCGTTCCGACAGCAGCCCCAGGGCACAAGACGATCGTCGCAACAGACCCTCGCCGCCGCATGGGACGGATCGGAGATGTCGTCATGACCCGCTACACCCTCCTCGCCACCGTCTTCACCGCCTCCGTCGCCCTCGGGGGCGCCGCCTACGCCGCCGACCAAGCCGCGACGACCGCCGCCTCCCACGAAACCGCGATCCAGAAGGACGTCGGCAAGCTGTCGGCCGATGGGGCGAAGGGCTTCCGCGACCTGCATCTCGCCCGGATCGCGATCTTCGATGCCGACCCGGCCCAGGCCAAGACGCTGGTCCACGATGCGCAGGCGGTCCTCGCAAAGGCGAAGACCGACGAGAGCGTGTTCACCAAGGCGGAGGCCGATCTCAAGCCGCCCGCCGCCGCCAAGGCGATGCCGGCCAAGGGCACCGGCGTCGGCGACATGAAGCAGCCCGTCGCGTGGCTGCCGGTCGACGGGCAGTTGCTGCTCGACGAGGATTTCGTCGCCACGCCGCAGAAGGCGGCAGCTGTGGCCGATGCCAACAAAAATCTCGAGAAGGGCGACCGGAAGGGCGCGGCCGAGAAGCTGAAGCTGGCCGGCGTGAACGTGAACTTCATCATGGCCGTCGTGCCGCTGGCGAAGACGACGGCGGATGTCGACCAGGCTGCGACGCTGCTGGACCAGGGCAAGTACTACGAGGCGAATGCCGCGCTGAAGCAGGCCGAGGACGGCGTCCGCTTCGACGTCATCGATGCGACGAGCCTGCCGCAGGCCTCCAAGGCCGCGGGAGCATCCGCCAAGGCGAACGTGACCGAGCCGACCGGGACCGGCATCGCGAAGCCCGCGCACTGATCGCAGCCTGCACGCCGATTGAGGTCGCTCGCGGATAAAAGCCTGCCCACCAAACGAGAACGGCGCCGTCCCCGTGGGACGACGCCGTGCGTTTGAGCAGAAAGGCCTGCCGTCCGTCACTTCACGGCGGCGGGCTCCGGGCGGACGGCCTGGCCCGTGCCGGGCAACCGGCCGGCCTCTTCCCCCTCGGGGCGATCGGCATCGGGCTTGGCCGGCGGCGGACCGAGGAAGGCCGGCACCACGAAGAAGGCGGCGATGAGCGTGAAGAACAGCGACAGCGCCAGCAGCTTGCCCATGCTCGCCGTGCCGGGATGGCTCGACAGCACCAGCGAGCCGAAAGCGGTCCCCGTGGTCAGCGCGGAAAAGAAGATCGCCCGCGTCAGGCTGGAGGCCAGCATGTCGGTGACGCCGGCCCGCCAGGCGATCACGTAGTAGATGTGGAACGCCACGCCGACCGCGAGCATCAGCGGCAGGGCGATGATGTTGGCGAAGTTCAGCGGCATGCCGACGACGTGCAGCGCCATCAGCGTCCACAAGGTGGCGAGCACCAACGGCCCGAGCGTCATCGCCACGTCCCAAGGCTTCCGCAGCGCCACCGAGAGGATGATGAAGATCAGCACCAGGGCGGTCACCGCCGCCTGCACGAAGGCGCCGAGGATGGTGTAGCTCGACGAGGTCGTGGCGATCGGCGCGCCGGTGGCGTGCGGCGCGACGCTCTGGATCTCGGATGCGAACTGCCGCAGCACCTCGTCGTCGTTGGAATTGCCCTTCGGATGCACCTCGATGCGGGCGCGGCCGTCGGCGGCGACCCATTCGGCCTTCAGCTGCGGCGGCAGGTTGGCGAGGGTGATCTTCTCGGGATGCAGCACCGTCCGCAGCCGCGAGAGCAGCGGGCCGAGATCGGTGGTGAGGGCGACCGAGGCGGCCTCGCGCGTCGCCGGCTTAGCGGCCGCCAGCTTGTCGAGCGTGCCGGAGAGACGGCCGGCGGTCTTGCTGCCGGGCGCATTGCCGCCGGCGATGCCGGTCAGGGCGGCCGCGGTGTCCTTCAAGGCCTTGACGTTGTCGGCATCGGTCGGCGGCGGCGGCTTGCGCGTCGGGTTGAGGATCGGATCGAGCAGCTCGGCCGTCTCGGCGACGGTGGCGAGCTTCTTGTCCTGGTCGCGCGGCACGAAGGTGTCGATGCTCATAATGTCGGCGGCCAGCGGCAGCGCGGCGAGCTTCTTCGTGACCTCGGGCACGGCGTCGACGCTCGGAGCCAGCACGTCGGCGACGTTCGGGCTCGTGGCGGGATCCTTGATCAGGTCGAGATAGGTCGCGATCGATTCCACGTGCGGGCTGCGCAAGTGCATCGGGTTCGAATCGAAGGGCAGCTTCCACAGCAGCGGGGCGCCGGCCAGCGTGACGAGGCCGACGACGATCAGCACCGGCTTGCGATTGCGGATGATCCACGGATCGACGCCTGCGAGCCACGTGGTCTCGACGGCGGCCTTCTCGCCCTTCGGCCGGAACACGGCGATCAGCGCCGGGAGGAGGGTGATCGCGAACAGGTAGGCGACGACCATACCGACGCCGGCGATCAGGCCGAGCTCGGACACGCCGCGGAACGCGGTCGGCAGGAAGGCGAAGAAGCCGGCAATCAGCGACACCGCCGCCAGGGTCAGCGACCAGCCGACCCCGCGCGCGGCGGCGCGGATCGCGTCCTCGAGCGTCGGCTGCTCGTAGCGGTCGGCGCGGTAGCGCACCGAGAACTGAATGCCGAAATCGATGCCGAGGCCGACGAACAGAGCCGCGAAGGCTACCGAGATCGGGTTGAGCTCGCCCACCATCAGCAGCCCGAGCGCCGCCGTGACGATCAGGCCGGAGAAGGTGGTGATCAGCACCGATACGACCAGCGGCGCCGAGCGCAGGGCGAGCCAGAGGAACAGGACGATGGCGCCGACGGTGACGAGGTTATTCAGCAGCGCGTCGTCGGACAGCGTCGCGAACTCGTCGTCGGCGACCGCGACCGGGCCGGTGAGACGCATCTCGAGCCCGTGCTCGGGATCGATGTTCAGCTCCTTGGCGACGTTCCGGATCAGCTTCGTCGCGGTGTAGCCCGGCTGCAGCGCGTTGAAATCGAGCACCGGCTGGATCAGCACGAACTTGCGCAGGTCGGTGGTCTTGCTCTCGCCGCCCGACAGCAGGAGCTGCCAGGACATCCGCGCCGGCTTGCCGTCGAGCACCGTCTGCAACGTCCGGTCGATCTCGCCCATCGGCTTGTCGAGATCCTCGATCTTGGCGTCGCCGCTCTTGATGCCGCGGGCGCCGAGCGCCAGCACCCGCATCACGCCGCGCAGGCTCGGATCGGAGGCGAGCGGCCCAAGCAGGCCCTGCTGCTGCACCAGCTGCTCGGTGGTTTTCTCCAGTTCCGCCTGCGGCAGCAGCAGCAGGCCGTTCTTCTCGAAGAAGGGGCCGCCGTCGGGCCGGTAGACCGTCTCGATCAGGTTCTTGTGGACGGCGATCGCCTTGGCGAAGGCGCTCGCGGCCTCTTCCGCCTGCTCCGGCGTCTTGCCGTCGATCACCGCGACGACCGTGTTCGTGCGCTGCGGGAACGCCTTCTCGTAGTTGATCTCGTCCTGGCGCCAGGGCTCCTTCGGATCGATCAGCCGCTCGACATCGGTGTTGATGCGGAACAGATGCGCCGCGATGCCGGTGCTGGCGGCGGTGACCAGGGCCACCAGAGCGATCACGACCCAGCGATGTCGGACGGAAAACGCGACGAGACGTTCGATCACGAGTACCCTACCTGCCTGGAGCGGCTGCCCTTCGAGGCCGCACGACTCTCACATCTTGTATGCTGCCGGGACGGTTCCCGCGGGACCCGTCGACGGCGCGAGACCTTCGCCACATCCACCCGGTCGCATCGAGGCAGGATCGGACCTGATCGAGACGCGGTCGTCTCACGATGCCGTGTGGCCGAAGACGCGGCGCCGACCCGGTGAACGCACCGGACGACGCGGGATGAGGACGCATCCGAGGCACGATCGTTGCGCCAAGGCCGCAGCGCTCAGTAATCTTGCAGCCCTGCGATTGCAACGCAGCGACCTCCGACGCGGGTGGCTCTCCCCATTGATGTGTGGCGCCGGCGCCGTTTCGCACCGCAATATCACGGGATGCGGTGTTTCGCGGGACTGCCGTCGCATTGCCGACGCATTGGCAGGATGGGGTCCCCCCCGAAGCAGGACGCGTTCGCAGGAACGGCCCTCGGGCTGTGGCGCGGTTGCGTCAGCCCCGCAAACACGCACGCGAAACGGCCCAGGACCGGCCCGTTCAGATCGGTTCCAGGCTAGAGCGCTGGAATTCGAATTTTTTTCACGTTAAGCAGCCCCTTGGTTCGGGGCTACGCAAACAGGAGCCGTATCTTGGGAATCCCCCTCCGGTATGTCGCGACGATCGGCAGCTACATCATCAAGCAGCATCTCACCGGCCGGAAGCGCTATCCGCTCGTGATGATGATGGAGCCCCTGTTCCGCTGCAATCTCGCCTGCGCCGGCTGCGGCAAGATCGATTACCCCGACGAGATCCTGAACAAGCGCCTGCCCGTGGCGGACGCGCTGGAATCCGTGCGCGAGTGCGGCGCCCCGATGGTGGTGATCGCCGGCGGCGAGCCGCTGCTGCACAAGGACCTGCCGCAGATCGTCGAGGGCATCATCGCGCAGAAGAAGTTCGCGATCGTGTGCACGAACGCGCTGCTGCTCGAGAAGAAGATCAAGGAGTACAAGCCGAGCCCGTACTTCACCTGGTCGATCCATCTCGACGGCGACAAGGAGATGCATGACGGCTCGGTCTGCCAGCGCGGCGTCTACGACAAGGCCGTGGCGGCGATCGCTAAGGCGAAGGAGATGGGCTTCCGCGTCACCATCAACTGCACCTTCTTCAACAACTCGTCCTCGGACAAGATCGCCGACTTCTTCGACAGCGTGACCAAGATGGGCATCGACGGCATCACCGTCTCGCCCGGCTACGCCTACGAGCGCGCGCCCGACCAGCAGCACTTCCTGAACCGCAAGGCGACGAAGGACCTGTTCCGTGGCGTGTTCCGCGCCGGCAAGGAGAAGGGCCGCCAGAAGTGGGCGTTCCAGCAGTCGGGCCTGTTCCTCGACTTCCTCGCCGGCAACCAGACCTACCATTGCACGCCCTGGGGCAACCCCACCCGCACCGTGTTCGGCTGGCAGAAGCCCTGCTACCTGCTCGGCGAGGGCTACGCGGCCACGTTCAAGGAGCTGATGGAGGAGACCGACTGGGATTCCTACGGCACCGGCAACTACGAGAAGTGCGCCGACTGCATGGTCCACTCGGGCTACGAGGCCTCCTCGGTGGTCGATTCGGTGCGCAAGCCCTGGAAGCCGCTGATCCACGCCATCCGCGGGATCAAGACCGAGGGCGAGATGGCCCCCGAGGTCAGCCTCGAGAACCAGCGCCCGGCAGAGTTCGTGTTCTCCCGCAACGTCGCTCAGAAGCTCTCCGAGATCAAAGCCTCCGGCGTCGACACCAAGCGCGAAGCCCGCAACCGCACCGCGGCCTGACGGCTCGGCCACGCGCATTCGAGGAGGCCCGCCCGGGAAACCGTGCGGGCCTCCTTCGTTTCGGCGAGGCTCGGTGGAGCGTCGTGCCTTTCGCGACACGGTGTCTGCAGCCGACCCAACGCAGGACAAATATCCTTCCTGCCGTCACCGGGCCGTCATGCCCGATCCCTAGCTGCGGCTCAGCTTGAGTGGCTGGGGGATCCCGCGATGGTGACACGGTACGGCGCGGCGCGAGCCGTGGGCTCATTCGGCGTGCTCGCGTTCCTGACGGACGCGGCCTCGGCCCAGGCGATCCGCACGCCGAACCTGACGACGGCCGACGGCCCGGTGGCGGTGACGGTCGGCGATGCGACCTTCGTGAACCAGGGTCTCCAGGGCGTCGGCCGGCTGCCGGCCACCACCCGCGACTTCCTCGGCGACACGCTGGGCTCGTTCTCCGCGCTCGCGATCGACCTCGCCAGCTGGCGGCGCTTGGGGGCCACCTACAGCGGCACGCTCTACACGCTGCCCGATCGGGGCTACAACGATCCGAGCGGAGGGCTGTTCTCCGATTACGCCGGCCGGCTGAACCGCTTCAATCTCAGCTTCACGCCCGATCCCGGCGCGGGCCTGCCGCAATCGATCGCCTCCCAGCGGCAGATCGCGATCGTGCCGAACGGCGGCATCGTGCTCACCGATGCCAACGGCCGGCGCTTCAGCGGTCTCGATCCGGCATCCGGCACCACGACCCAGCTCGGCGCGGTGCTGCCTTCGGCGGCGAGCGGGCCGAGCGCAGGCCGGATCAGCCTCGATGCGGAAGGTCTCGCGCGGCGAATCGACGTTTCCTTCTACGTCAGCGACGAGTACGGGCCGAACATCTATTACTTCAGCGCCGGCGGGCAGCTTCAGGGCGTGCTCGGCGTGCCCGACGCGATCCGGCCGCGCACGACCGGGGCGATCGACTTCAACTCGATCAACCCGCCCGACACCGGCCGACGCAACAACCAGGGCTTCGAGGCGCTGTCGCTGGCCCCCGACGGCCGCAGCCTCGTCACCATCCTGCAGAGCGCCGCGCTCCAGGATTCCGGCCCGAATCAGCAGCAGCGCAACAACACCCGCATCCTGATCTACGACCTCGCCGGCAGCGCGGTACCGGCCGCGCCCGCGCGCGAATACGTGCTGCAGCTGCCGACCTACCGCGACACCGGCAACGGCGGCGCGCCGAACCGGACGGCGGCACAGAGCGACATGCTGGCCCTCAACGACACCCAGTTCCTCGCGCTCTCGCGCGATTCGAACGGGCTCGGCACCGGCAACACCACGCCGATCGTCTACAAGAGCGTCCTGCTGGTCGACATCGCGCAGGCCACAAACATCGCCGGCACCCCCTACGACGGGGCCACCCCGATCTCGCCGGGGGGCACCCTGCGGCCCGGGGTCCAGCCGGCGCAGACGACCGAGATCGTCAACCTGCTGAACCCGGTCCAGCTCGGGCGCTTCGGCATGAACCTCAACACCAACCCGGCGACCCAGACCACGCTCTCGGAGAAGTTCGAGGCCCTCGGTCTCGTGCCGGTGCTGAGCGAGCGGGCGCCGAACGACTATTTCCTGCTCGTCGGCAACGACAATGACTTCCTCACCCGGCACGGCAGCATCAACGGTCAGGGCTACGATGCCGGCATCAACAACGATTCGGTGCTGCTCGCCTATCGCTTGACGCTGCCCACCTACGTCGATCCGCTCTCCCTCGCGGTGATGAAGCAGACGGCGCCCGTGGTGCTTCAGGGGCTCGGCGGCGCGACCCTCGGCTTCGCCGCGTCGGCGACACGGGGCGTGCAGGACCACCTCGCCGCCCTGCGCCGCGGCCAGGGCCTCGCCGGGCCCTGGAGCCAGTCCGGCGGCTTGTGGATCGGCGGCGATGTTGTGTTCGCCGACCAGCCGCGCAACGGCGGCCTCGCCCTCGACCGCACCATCGCGCAGGGCAGCGCCGGACTCGATCTTCCGCTGCCCGGAGCTTGGCGCGCGGGCGTCGCCGTCGGCGGCGGCGGCGGGTCGCTCAGCCGCGCCGGCGGCTTCCGGCAGGACCAGAGCGCCTTCACGGTCTCGGCCTATGCCGGCTACTACGGTGCGGACTTCTACGCCCAGGGCATCGTCGGCGGCGCGCCGGAGGTCAGCCTCGACGGGATCCGCCGACCTGCGGCCTACGGGCTCACCGCGTCCGGGCGCAGCTCGGGCAGCGCCTTCGCGATCGACGGCGAGGCCGGCGTGCCGATCCGAGCCGGCGACCTCGGGCTGACGCCGTTCGCAGGCATCACCCACCTATCCGGCACCGTCGACGGCTTCACGGAGACCGGAGCGGCGGGCAACACCATCGCGTATCGCGACCTCACCCTGGTTCAAACCACGGTGCGCTTCGGCGGCGAGCTGGCCTATTACGGGCACGCCGGACTGATCCCGTCGGTGCGCTTGGCGTACAACCTCGCCACGGGTCCGCAAGGCAGCAGCGGCACCGTGCGTCTCGCCAGCGTCCAGAACGGTCTCGCCACCGCCGCCGTGGCCGTGCCGTTCCTGCGCGACGACTTCGTCAGCGCCGGCGCCGGCCTGCAGGGCAGCCTCACCGACGACCTGGGCTGGCGGGTCGACTATCAGGCGGCCATCGGCACCCGCACGGGCGTCGCCCACGGCGTCACCGCGGGACTTCGCTATCAGTGGTAGCAGGCGAGCTAGAGGATCGCCGAAGCCGCACGCTCAGGCGCCGCGGCGATCCTCGTGCGGCGGCACCCCGAGGCTCGGGCCGAGGAGCGTGCGGCAGCGGCTCAGCGCCCCGAAGGCGGCGTTCGAATCGCGGGCGAGGCGGACGAGATCGCCGATCCGGGCCGATCCTCGTGCGACAGCCGAGAGGACGGCGAGCATGTCGGGCTCGCCGTTCGGCTTGAGGGCCTGCGCGGCGAAGGCGGGTAAGGCCCGGTGCGCCGGATCGCAGACCACGCGGATCGCCGCGAACGGCAGACCGTGCCGCTCCGCGAAGGCGGCGGCGACGTGCGATTCCATGTCGACGGCGAGCGCCCGGGTGCGCGCCCGCAGCTCGGCCTTGCCCGCGACGCTCATCACCGCAGCATCTACGCCGGCGAGGTCGCCGGAGCGAATCGTGTCGCCGGGCAGACCGAGGCGCGCGAGCAGGGCGGCCGCGACCGCCGGATCGGCCTCGTAGCGCCGGTCCGCCGCGACGATTCCGGCCGCGACCACCACGTCGCCCGGAACGAGGTTCGGATCGAGACCGCCCGCGATGCCGATGCTGACGATCGCGCGGCAGCCGGGCGGGTCCCGCGACGCCAGCAGGGCGGCGAGACGGGCGGGATTTCCGCCGGCGCCCACCGCCTCGACGCCGGGGCCCGAAGCGAGCCGGCGTTCCTTGGCGAGGCCCGTGACGGCGAGCACCGGAAGGCTCGACGCGGGGTCGGGCGCATGGAGACCGACCGCGCGGGCAGGGGACGCCGGCTCCACGCGGGTCATGGGTCGACGATCGTAAAGGGTGGCATCCGCGAAGCGATCACCGGCGGTCCGTCCTACAAATCACCCCGACCGCTCGCCGAGCCCGGGGTGGCGCAGACGGTCCTTCCCGCCCGTGCCCGCTCCGCTCGGATCGCGCAAAGTCGGCCGATCACATCCCGAACGCCACCCGGCGGCTGTTGCCGCGCTTGAGGTTGCGGTAGCGCGCCATCGCCCAGAGCGGGAAGAACTTCGGATAGCCATGGTAGCGCAGGTAGAACACCCGCGGGAAACCGGTCGCGGTGTAGCGCTCCTCGTTCCAGAAGCCGTCGGTTCCTTGCGTGCGCGCTAGGAAGTTGATGCCGCGGGTCACGGCCGGGTCGTCGCATTCCCCGGCGGCCATCAGTGCGAGCAGCGCCCAGGCGGTCTGCGATGCGGTGGAGGAGCCGGCCTCGAACGCCGGATCGATCTTGTAGCTCGACGCGTCCTCGCCCCAGCCGCCATCCGGATTCTGGATGCGGATCAGCCATTCCACGGCGCGCCGGATCTCGGGCGAGGCGGGATCGACCCCGGCCGCGTTCAGCGCGCACAGCACCGACCACGTGCCGTAGATGAAGTTCATGCCCCAGCGGCCGTACCAGCTGCCGTCCTGCTCCTGGTCGTTGAGCAGGTAGGTCACGCCGCGATCGAGGGCCTTCGACGATTCGCGGGTCTCGCCGAGCTGCGACAACATCGACACGACGCGAGCGGTCACGTCCGCGGTCGGCGGGTCGAGCAGCGCGCCGTGATCCGAGAACGGGATGTGATTGAGGTACATGTGGTTGTTGTCGGCGTCGAACGCCGCCCAGCCGCCGTCCTTCGACTGCAGGCCCTCGACCCATTCGCGCGCCCGGGCGATCGAGGCGGTGTAGTCCGGCATGTTGGCCACCAGCCCGTGCTGGCGCATGGCGCGATCCATCGCCATCACCACGACGGCGGTGTCGTCGAGGTCCGGGTAGTGGGCGTTGGCGTACTGGAAGGCCCAGCCGCCGGGGCGGACCTTGGGCTTGGCCGCCGCCCAGTCGCCGGCGATGTCGAGCACCTGGCGCGGCAGCAGCCAGTCGAGGCCGGCGCGGGCCTGCCCCTCGGCATCGGTGCCGCCGGCCTCGAGCAGCGCGTGCCCGGCCAGAGCGGTGTCCCAGACCGGGGAGACGCAGGGTTGCACGTAGGCCTCGTGCGCCTTCACCACGACGAGCTTCTCGATCGCGTCGCAGGCGACGCGGACCTGCGGATGGTCCGGGCCGTAGCCCATCGCCTCATACATCAGCACGGTGTTGACCATGGCCGGGAAGATCGCGCCGAGCCCGTCCTCGCCGTTCAGGCGCTCGCTGACCCAGGCCCGCGCCTTCTCCATCGCCCGCAGGCGGATGCGATGGGGGAAGTAGGCCTCCACCTTCTGCAGCACGCGGTCGATCGCGCCGAAGATCGGCGTCCACGGCCAGGTCGCGTGCGGGCTGCCGGGCCAGCGGCGCACGCTGGACGGGGGCGTCAGGAACAGCTCACCGATGCCGACGCCGCGCGGGTTCTTCGCCCGCGGCTTGGTCGCCTGCAGCACGAAGAGCGGCACCATCACGCAGCGGGCCCAGTACGACACCTTGTCGAGGTGGAACGGGAACCACTTCGGCAGGAACATCACCTCGACCGGCATCACCGGCACCGCCGACCACGGCACCTCGCCGTAGAGCGCCAGGATGAAGCGGGTGAAGACGTTGGATTGCGCCGCGCCGCCGCGCGACAGGATCGCCTCGCGCGCCCGGCGCATGTGCGGCGCCTCGATGTCGTCGCCGATCATCTTGAGGGCGAAGTAGGCCTTCACCGTGCAGCTCATGTCGAACGGCCCCTCGTGGACGAGGGCCCAGCCGCCATGCTTCTCCTGCGTGCGACGCAGGTAATTGCCGATCTTCGACTCCAGGCCCTCGGGCGGACGGGTGTCGCGGAACTGGTGGAACAGTATGTACTCGGACGGGATCGTGGCGTCGGCCTCGAGCTCGAAGCAGATGTGCCCGTCGGCCTGGGCGAGGGCGGTCAGGGCGCGGGTCGCCCGCGCGACGCCGTGATCGACGTCGTCGAGGGAAATCGCCTGGGTCTTCGGGCGTTGCAGCGCCTCGACCTTGTTCACAGCCTCTCGCATCATCCTCGCCTCAAACGGCCACAACTCTCGATCCGCGCCCGATCGTCCCGGATCGGATCACGGCTCGCCCGTCTCGTCCTGCCTACGCATGGGCCGTACCGGCCCGTCGCCGGTCCGAACGCATGCTCGTCTCGGTCCTGCCTCATGCGGCGCCGCGCGTGCGTGCCGGATCGCACGACAGGGCGAGTGCGGCCGTCTTGCCCGAGCGGATCGACCCCTCGATCGTCGAGGGCAGCCCGGTGGCCGTCCAATCGCCCGCGAGCACGAGGTTCGACCACGCCGTCTCCGCGCCGGCGCGGCGCGCGGCCTCGGCCGGCGTCGCGGCGAAGGTCGCGCGCTTCTCCTTGACGATCTGCCAGCTTGGCAGTTCACGGGCAAGGTCGGCCACGGTCGCGATCTCGGCCCAGATCTGCTTGGCCAAGTCTTCGCGCGGCACGTCGAGCAGGCGGTCGGCGCCGCTGATCGTGACCGAATAGCGGTCGGGATAGGCGAAGAGCCACTCGGTCAGCGAGTTCACCATGCCGAGGATCAGCGGCGAGCCCGCCTTCGGCACCATCTTGAAATGGGCGTTGACGATCGAGCGGAACGCCTTCGGCGCGGACAGGCCGGGCAGCATCTCGGAGGCGACCCAGGGCGGCAGGGCCAGCACCACCGAATCGCCGGCCGCCACGTCGACCGCCCCGTCGGCGAAGTCGAGCCGCTCGACGCCGGCCGCGCCGAGGCCCAACCCGCGCAGGCGCCGGCCGAAGCGGACGGAGGCGCCGTGCGATGCGAGGTACCGCAGCGCCGGGTCGACGAAGGCGTAGGACAGGCCCTTCACCGCCACAAGCGGGCGGCAAGCCGCCCCGCCGGCGCCCAGCGTCTCGCGGAGGATCTTGGCGGCCAGCCCGACATCGCTCTCGGCGACCTCGGTGTTCAGCGCCGCCAGCAGGACCGGATGCCAGAGCCGGTCGTAGAGCGCGCCCTCGCAGGCCATGCTGGCGCCGATCGTCCCGCCGGCGCCGTCCGCCTTGCCGGCTGCCGCCCGCAGGATGCCGAGCGGTGCGAGGTAGTCGCGCGCGCGGCTGCCCGGCACGCGGCGCGCCTTGCTCAGCACCCACCACGGCACCCGGCCCGCATTCGGGCGAAGGGTCCAGCGCTCGCCGGTCTTCAGGTCGGCGAACGGGAAGGCGGCCTCGTCCGGGCCGGTCAGCGCGTCGTCCGGCGCGCCGACGCGCTTCAGGAACTCGAGGGCGTCGGCGTTGCCCGACAGCAGCAGGTGATTGCCGTTGTCGAGCTCGAGACCGAGCGTCGGGTCGTAGTACGACCGGCAGCGGCCGCCGGCCTGCTTGGCCGCCTCGTGCACGACAACGCGCGCCCCGCGCTCCGCCAGCGACACCGCGGCCGACAGGCCCGCGAGCCCGGCACCGACGACGTGGACCGTCGCCATCAGACGATCCCGTGCCGAAGCGCCACGGCGACGAGGGCGAGCTTCCTCGGCTTCACCCGCGCCCGCGGCATCGCCCAGCCGCGCTTGAGCAGCGCGACGAGGTAGAGCCGGTAGGCCGCCGCCATCAGACGGGCCGCCTTGGTCGGCTTGCGCGGGCTCTTGGCGATGATCGCCCAGGTCGCGGCGTAATGCGCCTCGGCCTCCGCCGCGAGCGCGGCGCAGACCTCGCCGATGCGCGGATGCGTGATCGCCGCGTGCGGCGTCGGATCGGTTAGGCCGATCGCGGCGAGCCTTTCCCGCGGCAGGTAGAGCCGGCCGCGCTCGGCATCCTCGTCGATGTCGCGCAGGATGTTGGTGAGCTGCAGCGCCCGGCCCTCGTGCCAGGCGAGCTCGATGCCGAGCGCCTCCGGCATGCCGAAGATCCGCACGGACAGGCGCCCGACGGCGCTGGCGACCCGGTCGCAGTAGAGGTCGAGGGTCGCCGCGTCGGGCGCGACGATGTCCTCGAACGCGTCCATCGCCATGCCGTCGATCACGGCGTGGAAGTCTTCCCGCTTGAGGTCGTAGCGCTGCACCGGAACCACGAGGTCGCGCACGCGCGCCGCGGGCCTGCCGGCATAGAGCCCGTCGATGTCGGCGCGCCAGCGGTCGAGCTCGGCCGCGCGCAGGTCGGCCGCGCCGCCGTCGTCGGCGACGTCGTCGACCGCACGGCAGAACGCGTAGACGGCGTACATCGCCTCGCGCCGCTCCTTCGGCAGCAGGCGCATCGCGGTGTAGAACGACGAGCCGGCCGCCGGCAGGGCCGGGGCCTCGTCGGCGGGCAGGGCCGTCGCGGTGGCGGTGACGGTCATGGGTAAGCCTTGCCCTGCGGCGCCGCGCGGACGATGCGGCCTCGGAACGGCCGTCGGGCCAGCGTCGCGCCGATGCCCCCGAGCGCCGTCAACGCGAAGCCGGCCTTGCCGTGATGGACCTTCTCCGAGAGCGGATCGCGATCGAGCAGCCCGCGGGCGAGGACGACGGCGAGCCGGTGGATCGCCGCGATCTCCAGCGACAGGCGCAGGTCGTCGATCAGGTCCGGCAGCACCTTGCCCGCGTCGAGCAGGCCCAGCGTCCGCTCGGCCAAGTCGCGGATGACCGCGCGCAATTGCGGCGTCGCCTTGGCGGCTCCCAGCATGGCGACGGTGGCGCCGTGCCGATCGAGCGCGTCCTGCGGGATGTAGACCCGGTCGAGAGTGCGAAAATCCTTGCCGCAATCCTGGAGATGGTTGACGATCTGCAGCGCTGCGCAGATCGCGTCCGAGGCGGCCCAGACCCGGGCGGGATCCTCGCCGTGCACGTCGAGGACGTAGCGACCGACCGGCATCGCCGAGTAGCGGCAGTAATGGATCAGCTCGTCCCAGTCGGCGTAGCGGTTCTTGCGCGCATCCATCCGGAACGCGTCGAGCAGCTCAAGGGCGTGGCGCGGCGGCAGCCCGCGGGCGGCGAGCTCGCGCTTGAGCGGCTCGGCCTCCGGGTCGGCGGCCCCCGCGCCGGTCAGGGCGTCGGCGAGACCGTCGAGAAGCGCGAGCTTGCGCTCGGGCGACAGCGCGGCATGGTCGGCGACGTCGTCGCCGGCGCGGACGAAATCGTAGAACGCGAGGATCGCGCCGCGATTCTTCGGATGGATCAGGTGCGAGGCGACGGGGAAGTTCTCGTCGTTCGCACCCTTGCCCGAGCGCAGCTCCGTGGCGGTGCCGGACGCGCTCATCGCTCGGCTCCCGGCAGGTATCCCGCGCCGCGGAACCAGTCGATCGCGTCGGACAGCCCCTCCCGGTAGGGGCGGGCGGCGTAGCCGAGCTCGGCCCGCGCCTTCGCGTCGGAGAAGAACATCCGGTAGCGCGACATGCGGATGCCGTCGATCGTGGCGAAGGGCTGCTTGCCGGTGATGCGCGCCATCTGCTCGGAGACGAAGGCGATCGGGTAGACCACGGCCCGCGGCAGGTTCACCGTCGGGGGCTTGCGGCCGACCATGCGGGCGATGTCGCCGAGCATCTGCGAGAGCAGCACGTTCTCGCCGCCGAGGATGTACTTCTCGCCGATCCGCCCCCTGCGCAGGGCGAGCAGGTGGCCGGCGGCCACGTCGTCGACGTGGGCGAGGTTGAGGCCGGTGTCGACGAAGGCCGGCATCTTGCCGAGCGCCGCCTCCTGGATGATGCGCCCGGTCGGCGTCGGCTTGACGTCGCGCGGGCCGATCGGCGTCGACGGGTTGACGATCACCGCGGGCAGTCCGCTGCCGGCCACCATCGCGTCGACCACGCGCTCGGCCACGACCTTGCTGCGCTTGTAGGCGCCGATGGCGGTCTCGGGCGTCAGCGGCCGCGTCTCGTCCGAGGGCGTGACGCCGTCGTCCGGCGGCTCGATGGTGGCGACGCTGGACGTATAGACCACGCGCTCGACGCGCGCCTCGAGGGCGGCGCGCATCAGGTTGCGGGTGCCGTCGCGGTTGGTCCGGACGATCTCCTCCATGTCCGGCGCCCAGAGCCGATAGTCGGCGGCGGCGTGGATCAGGTAGCGCTGGCCCCGCATCGCGGCCGCGCAGGCCTCCGGGTCGCGCATGTCGCCCTCGACGACCTCGACGTCGGACCAGGTCAGGTTCGTGCGCGGGCTCGTGGCGCGCACCATGATGCGCACCGGAAATCCGGCGTTGCGGAACACGTCGACCAGGGCCGGCCCGAGAAAGCCGCTCGCGCCGGTGATCAGCACCGGGCCGAGGTCGGAAGAACCGCTTGGGGTCGCCTCTGCCATCACGCTCGAATCGTCACGGGAACGCGGGCGATGCCTTCGTTTTGGGCATCGCACCGCAGCAAGCCGGCTTTTGTCATCGAATGACGTGCACGACAAGGCGATCCGGGCCACAGGCGGCCCGGGATCGTGGCGCGCGACGACGCCCTCAAGCGAGGCGGAGACGCGAACGCCCTTCCTGACGCTCGGGGAGGATGTCCTCGACCTTCCGGACGATGCTGGCGGCGTCGAGGCCGGCCTCGGCGTACATCTTGTCCGGGCTGTCGTGGTCCTGGTAGCTGTCGGGCAGGGTCATCGTGCGCACCCGCAGCCGCATCGCGTCG
>NZ_JAKSXU010000004.1:0-3930 GCF_022829325.1 Methylobacterium sp. J-092
CGGCCCCGGAGGTGTTCATGCCAGCCTTCTCCGCTTGGCCGGCTGCGCTTGCCAGACCAGCTCCGCCGGCCAAGCTACCCGTGGCGGAGCGGCCCACCGTGCACTAACTCTACCCTTGGACCACCTCGTGGGGGCCGATCATCGTCCCGAAGCGTCAGTACCGCCCCGATCTGCTGGCCATCCACCCCACGAAGCGGTTGAGCGTTGCCGATGGCCAGCACTTCGACACCATCTGGTCGGACGATCCGCCATCGCGCCTCCCGAACCGTCTCCCCGCGCACCGCGCGCGCCAGCGGCAAATCAAGCGGTGGATACGGTCGCCCATCCTCGGTGAAGAGGCGATAGGTGTCGCTGTAGGCATCCGGCTCGACATCGAGGCGAGCGACACCGTGGATGGCAGCGGCAGCCCCGTTCACCATCGTGATCCTGCCCACCGCATCGGTAACGATCACGCCCTCGGCGAGCTGATTGAGGATGATGGCCTGCGTCGTAGCGGCAGTCTCAGTTTGGTCCGCTGGGTCGATCGGGAACCGGGGGGAAAGCTGCATTTGGACCAGCGTGCCGAGTTAGTATCTGCCCGGCGAGACCACAGGCAGGCGATCGCGATCCAGGAACTCCAGGGTTCGGGTCGAACGATACACCTGCCACACTGTAAGAGAGGTAAAATGCCCGTCACCCCTCCGCGGTGGGTATCGCCCCGCTCAACTCTTCTGCCAACCGCTGCACAGCGGTTGAACAGCTGCTACACGGCAGGTCTCTCGACGCATGTGCGCCGGCGGTGGTCGCGAACGTCGTCAGATAGCCCGGCACAGAGAGCACGCGACGACAGGTCGGTGCGGGCCAGTTCCCTGCGCCGTACCCGTGAAGCCTCGGGCCGGGTGATCGCGTGAAGGTCGGATGCAGCGGGGAACAGGAACCGCAGGCGCCGGCTTATGGCCTGTCCTTCACCTTCCTATTGAAGCCGGTGCGGATCGGCGTTTGCCCTGATCCAGCGCGGCGAGAGGATGTCGCCGTCCTCAGTGATGATCCAGGGCTGTGCGTCGTCAGCCTGGATGCTTTCGGCCGCAGCCACAAGGGCTTCGCGCAGTGTGGAGAACGCCTGCCCGCGTGCAGTATGAGCCGGCCCGCTGGACGGCCAGACAGTCAGCTCAGCACGCTTGTCGAGGTCGGCGAGTACCATGCACATGCTCCGGTTCATCGCAGAAGCAGAGATGTCTACCGCTACACCATGATCGGCATGTGGCGATCTCGCTACTGAACCGTTTCGCAGGAAACTCGGCGTTCCGATGGCCGACAAGGCAAGTGGGCGCGACCTACCCACTAGCTCATGTGCGATGCTGTTGCCCGCTCCTGCGGAAGCAGAAGCGGGCTTTCTCTACGGTGCTACTCGGCCGCTTCGGCTCCTGCGTCGTCGGCGTCGAGGATGCCATCGAGGTCGCCCACGAGCGCGTCGAGCTGCTCGGACGTAGAGCGGATCTTGAACTTCGTCCCGTCCTCCGCCTCAACCGCGATTTCCACGTGGTCACTCACCTTGGCAGCAAGCGCCTGCTTTAAAACGTAGGTTGTCACGTCTGCCTTGTCGGCCATGCCAGCTACTTGACGTTCGCCGCGGGCAACGCCCAGCTGTCGGATTGGTTGGCGCGGCAGAACCTCACGCCGAGGTAGGCTTCTCCCGAGCTACCCGGTTCCTCCACAGACCGAAAAATATCGTGGGGACCTCATCACGGGGAGGTGCGTTGGCCGGCGAGTTGACGACCAATCGCGGTTGCTTTGAGGAACGCAGTCATGATCGACACCACGATGATCCAGGAACACATGCCGGTCTCCGGCTCCGACGGCGGTCACGTTGGCACGGTCGATCATCTCGATGGGCAGCGCATCAAACTGACCCGAACCGACCCGGATGCGGAAGGCGTGCATCACTTCATCCACGTCGACTCGATCGACGCCGTCGAGAACGGTGAGGTGCGGTTGAACAGGACCGCTGCCGAAGCCAAGGACGAGTGGGGTACCGCGGAGTAGGCCTAGAGAACGCCATGCGGGAGGGGGGGACGCCCTCTCCCAATCTCACAAGTTGTCCGGCCCCCTGCCTGATTCAGGCTATGCCTACCCGCCCTGATTGGCCCAGGATGATAACGCCCTTCCCAATCAGCGGCTGACCCTTAACCCGCCTACTCCCTGCGTTACTCCGTATCAGCAGCTGACCAGTCCGGGAGAACCGGCAACGCGTTCAAGTTGCGCCAGACATTGCGAATAGCCGGCTCGATCCGACGCAGCATAAGGTACCTGTCGAGGTCGTCGCCGACACTCGGGACCATTTTGTTGAACGTCACACCTGCCTGCGCTTCGTCAAAGCCTGCGTCGCTGAGGAGATCCACCACGGTCTTCCGAAGGTAGGCCTGCAGCGCTTCGTCTTTCGATTTCCGGTACTGCATCAGCAGCAGGAACAGCCCGATACGAGCGATGTCGTCCCGGCGCGGGGCATTCCTGCCCTGGCGCTTGGCGTTGGAGGCTGCATGCGAGGCAGCATGACGCTCGTTGCGCTGGATCTCGTACTTCGAGAGCGGGACGGGCGTGATGGCGGTGGTGTCGGTGGTGGTCGCGAGCGGCATCAGCGTGGCTCCGGTGGTTGGAGCCCCTACGATCCGGCCGCGGCATGAAAGTCGAAATGGCCTAAGCAGTCAGCGGTCGAAAATTATTTTCGTCAGCCGCTGACTGGATCGGATCGCGCCTTGCCCTGTCAGCCCGTGTGCGCACGACATCAGCCCGAGGTCGGCTCGTAAGAGCATGAGGGGCGTACCGGCCGAAAGGCAGGAAGCGGCCCTGCTCGGGGGGGCAAGCAGGACCGCCATAGCGGATCGGGGGGATCTGCTGGCTACTAATGCGGCGCGGACCACAATGCAGCATCAAGGTTGCCGAAGGATGACCTTCAGGTCTAGGTCGCGACACCGCGAGCTGAGCGAACCGCTCAAGCTCGTCTGTTGCGTGCCCGACATGGCACGAGAGATGGTTTGCCGCTATGCTCAAAGGGCTACCTGCCCCACTCCGAGGATCGCAAGATGCCGATCCGGCCCGAGCACCGCTACTTCTACCCGATCGACTGGCGTGAGCTGTCGGCCATGGTCTGGTTCCGGCGCGCCGGAAGTGCCTGCGAGGCCTGCGGACGGCCGCACGGGCGCATGGTCTACCATCTTGGCGACGGGCGCTGGTGGGACGCCGAGATCAGCGCCTGGCGAGATGGAAGGGGCAAGAGCCTCGCCGAGCTGCCTACCTTGGACGACCTGACTGGAAGGCTGCGAACGACACGGGTGGTGCTTGCGACGGCCCATATGGACCACGATACGGCCAACAACGCGAATGCGAACCTCGCCGCCTTTTGCCAGCGGTGCCACGTGAACCACGATCGGCCCGAGCATCAGCGGCGGCGATGGCGAACGCTGTTCCGCCGCAAGGCGCTGGGGGATCTGTTTGGGGGCTATCCGCCATGACGGGAGTCGGGCAGATGCCAGAAATCATCGACCCCTGCGCCTAACCCGCCGCGCAGCCTCGATCTCAGTACCAAAGCGCCCCGCGCACCAGACTGGCGGCGGGGCAAAGTTGGTTCGGGAGGAGACGCACAGCGGGTAATCTCAGGTCATAACCCGTGAGCGATCGAAACGACCTGAGCAAAGCCGCTACGACGCTCCTACGAGACAGATACCCGAAACGTGCGCCCTCAAATTTGATCGAATTATTGTCGAATACCCCAGAAACTCAAATTTGTTATTAAATTTACTACGTCTAATTCATTCTTTTGATAATATGAGAGGCGTTGGCCTATGCGACGTTCTGTCGTCGTCGCTGCCGGTCGGCAACTTCGGCAACGCCCGCGCCGGCGGAATTTTCCCCCGATCGGCTGGCGCGGGCGCCAAATGCTGGAGGGCACGCAAT
>NZ_JAKSXU010000007.1:0-309 GCF_022829325.1 Methylobacterium sp. J-092
ACTTCTTCACCGCGCAGAGCCTGTCGAACCGCTCCTCGGATCTCGGCACCCTGCTCGACAGCATCTCCAACGGCGTGCAGACGATCCAGGCGGCCAACCCGGGCCCGACGTCGATCCAGAAGCTCGTTGACTCGGCCAAGTATACCACCAACCAGGCACTCTCGACGCACATCAACCCGAGCGGAACAGCCGGTTCCGCCTTCTCCGCCGCCTCCCTCACGATCAATTTGCAGGCCAACGGCACCGCGGTCTCGCCCACGCACACCGCCCGCGATACCATCGACACGACCATCCCCAAGCTGAACGCCG